>JADLCA010000632.1 GCA_020847495.1 Candidatus Hydrogenedentota bacterium
CTCCCGCGCCACGATTTGCTCCTGCAGTGCGCGGTGCCCGTCGATCCACGATTGGGGCAATGGTCCACCCCAGCCGTCCATGCACCCCATCCACCCAAAAGGAAGGAACGCTGGTCCTACGATGAAGGCCCCGATTTCTTCATCACTGAGCCCAAGGTTCCGGTACACGGATTGCCACACCGCTTCCTGGCCGGTCACGGAAAGAGGCAGATTGATGCCCTGCAGCGCCATCCAGTCGATGACCCGCTCCCACTGGGGCCAGTTCCACCATGCCATCGAGTAGCTGAAGCAGCAGTAATTGAAACAGTACCGGTATTCAAATGGTGTCACGACACGAACGGGCTCCGCCACGTTCGGCAATGGGTCCGGCAGCGCCAACTGACTCCCATGCAGGGAAAAGCTTGCGTTGCAGAAGCTCTTGAGGTAGTGGTTCAGTGCGGAAGCAATCGCAATACCGTTCGAGCCACGCAGGGCGATTCGCCCGTTGACGCTTTCTATCTCGAACACATCCCGCCCGTCCTCGGCAGGCAATGTCTCGATATCGAAGTCGCTTGCATGTTCCGGAATCACGCGCTGCAACAGCGCGCGTGCCGCCTCCACCGTTTCCGCACCGGATGGATGAACTGGAAAGATAGTTGCCATCAGAGCGAAGAACAACGTGCACTTGAACATGATCCTGTTCCCCCCTATCGAGCCACAGTGTCGGCTGCATCACCCGCGGCGGCCCAAGCAGCACCGCTGCATCATACTGTAAAGCAGGCAGTAGCTCACACCAACCGCGCCAAGGCAATCGCATTAAAGCTGAGACTCTCCTGACTTGAGAGTACCGCATTCACCGGCTGCGCAACTGCGCCAAGTGCCCGCAGACGTGCGTATTCACACCCTTCTCCATCTTGGGTGATTTCAGCCTGTAAGGACCATTCCTACCGCGACTGGCATCCCCACACAGATGGATGCCCGCATTCGCGAGCATGGCGGATGCGGGAGTGGCCACAGCCCTTCGTGTGGGTGACAGGTATTGGCGCGGCGGTTAGGAAAACCCGCCCTCCTGATTCGCCGATGATCAGCCGGCGGGGCGGATGTCTTTTAGGACGAGCTGGACGGTGGTTTCGCCGCGCCAGGTATTGAACTGGGGGGTGAAGGCGATATCGATCGCGGGGGTGTCTCGCAGTTCGGGAAGCCGCTCGCCCATGCGGAATCCGATCGCGTCCATGACCTTGGAACCGTTGCGCAGGGCGGTCTTCAGGTGTCCTCCGCGGAGCTCGCGCAGGGAATTGGGGATGGGTTCCGCTCCAAAGGTGCAGAAGAGGGGAGCGGGGTTGGTGTGTCCGAAGGGTTGCAGCTTTTCCAGTTCCGCGACAAGCCGGCCGTCGATCTGTGAAAGCCCGACTTGGGCATCGACATGGAGTTCGCGCCGGAGTTCTCCTGAAGGGAGGAGCCGCGCGGCCTCGGCCTCGAATGCCTGCCGGAATGGATCCAAGCAGTCCTCGCGCAGGGTCAGACCCGCGGCGGCCGCATGGCCTCCATAAGCTACCAGATGCGCATCGCAGGCAGACCGGGCTTCCGCAATATTGAAGCCTGCGATGCTTCGGGCGGACCCTCGCCCCACGCCATCTTCATCCAATGCCACCAGAATCACCGGCCGGTAGTGGGTCGACTGAATACGGCTGGCCACGATGCCGATTACGCCGCGATGCCAACCGCGGCGCGCAAGAATGATGGAGCGATGCGCCGGAAGAAACGAGTCTTCCAGGTCGTGCAGGGCCTGCTCGAGTGTGTCGCTCTCGATTTGCCGCCGTTCCTCGTTGGCCGCGTCCAACTCCTGGGCCAAGGCGCGTGCCTCGTCAGCGGATTCCGTGAGCAGCAGGTGCAGGCCATCCTGGCCGTCCCCCATGCGCCCACCCGCGTTGATGCGGGGGGCCACCTGGAAGGCGATATCTTCCGCGCGCAACTCGCCTGCGTTCAGGTTCGCCACGCTCATCAAGGCGCGGAGGCCCACGCGAGGATTGCTCCGCATGGCCTGGAGTCCCGCGGCGACGAGGTCGCGGTTCTCACCGCGCAGCGGGACGATGTCCGCGATCGTGCCCAGCGCGACCAGGTCGAGGTCAGCAGCCTCGTTGGTCAGGGCGCGCGCCAAATGAAACGCGACCGCCACTCCGCAGGCATCTGCCGCGGGGTGGGACGCCGGCTGGCGCTTGGGATTAATGACCGCCACCGCAGGCGGTAGTTTGCCATCGATCAGGTGGTGGTCCGTCACGATGAGATCCAGCCCCAATTCGCGTGCCTTGAGTGCGGCTTCGTGCGCAGATATGCCGTTGTCCACCGTGATGATCAGGGACACACCGCGCGTCTTGGCTTCCTCGACGTGATCGGGACTAAGGCCATACCCTTCCTTCAGACGGCTGGGCATGGCGTAGTCACACTGGGCGATCCCGTAGCGTCCGAGTGCGCGTGTCAACAACGCCGTGCCGGCGATACCGTCGACGTCGTAATCGCCGAAGACCAGCACTCGCTCCGAAGCTCCCTTTGCGCGCCTGATGCGCTCCGCGGCTTCGGGCATGCCCTCGAGCGAGAGCGGGTCGCATAGCGCGTCGACCGAAGGTGAGAGGAATCGGGCCGCATCTTCGCGTGTGGCATACCCCCGGCTGATAAGGATGGAGGCGAGGATGGGGTGGACATCGAGTTGCCCGGCCAAGTCCCTGACCTTCGCGCGTTCCGCCTCGGCAATTCGCCAGTCGCACTTGCTCTTCATCGTCCGCTCCATGCGGACCTTGCGAGGGCGACGATGGCGTCGACCGCCTCCTGGGGCGTCATGTGGGTGGTATCAATCACATGCGCGTCATCGGCCCGGCGCAATGGGGCGACGGCGCGCGTCATGTCCTTCTCGTCGCGCGTTCGAATATCCGCGCGCACTTCCGCAATATCCACGGCAAGTCCTTTTCGTGTGAATTCCTCTGCACGCCGCCGGGCACGCTCCTCGATTGAAGCATCCAAGTACACTTTGCACTTGGCCTTCGGGAACACGACCGTTCCGATATCGCGGCCTTCCGCCACCGTTGGACCCCGCGATCCTGTCGCGCGCTGCAGTTCAACCAGCAGTGCGCGTACCCCCGGGCTGCGGTCCAGCTTGTGGATGTTTCGCGTGACTTCGGGTGTCCGTATTGCGTCGGAAACGTCATGTCCTTTCACACAGACACGCGTGATGCCTCCGTCTTCCTGGAGGTCGAGGTCCATTTCGCTGGTGGCCTTCTCAAGGGCGGCCGGATCGTCCAGATTGATACCTTCATGCATGGCCCACCACGTGGCTGCCCGGTACATGGCGCCGGTGTCCAGGAAGGCGAAACCGAGCGCCTCGGCCACACGGCGCGCAATCGTGCTCTTGCCGGCGCCCGCGGGGCCATCGATAGCGACAATATCTCGAATCTCGGTCACGGGCCCTTCCTTCCGTTACGCGACAGGCACTACCTTGCCGGCCGCGCGGATGTAGGACCGCGCCGTATCGCCGCTGTTCACCGTTTCCAGCATGGTGCCTTTAGGAGGATTGGGGTCGTCGAGCAGGTAGCTGTCCGCAAAGATCTTGACTCCAGTCTCGAAGCGGCCGGTCACCTTGGGAGGAGCGACACTACCTTCATCGACGGGGACGGCGATTTGGAAGTCCTTTCTGAGGGTCTCCGCAAGCGACCGCATTTGCGCACGCAGGTCCTCCAACGAGGCCAGGAGCTGATTCAGGCGGTCCATGCGCGAGCCAACGGTTCTCAGGGACAGTTGCATGAAGCTGGATTGAAGTCTGCGCCCAAACGCATCGTCGGGGGATGTGGAGCGGCTGCGCACGGCGGCCAGCAGCTGTTTGAGGAGGTTGACGGTCGGAAGAGCGTCCGCGGAAGAGCCGACGCCCTCGCGCCCGGCGAATACCTCGCGCAATTCTGTTTCGTATTTGGCGATGCTGGCCGCCAACTCCACGCTCTCTTTATCCCACGCGGTCAGGCGGTCCCGTATCAATTGCAGTGTTGCGCCCACTTTGCGAACATCACCGGAGGGCCCGAACAAGCGCGCCCGAAGGCTGGCGATATCGGCCAATTCCTGTTTGATGTCGTGGGCAAAGCCGCCTTCGGACTCGAGCTGGGCGAAGTCCGAGTGGAGATCCTCCAGATGACGGGCTGCGTCATCGGTGGAGTCTGAAGTTTCTTTGAGGGACGCGCTGTGGATCCGGGCAAGGCGGTCCAGACGGTCTTCCGCCATGCGGGCGAGGGTTTGAAGCACGGTACGGATCCGGCTCACTTGCGCGAGACGATGTTCCGCTTCGCCAAGGCGCTCCGCCACGGGATGAAGATGGTCCTTTCCCGTGAGATAGACAATCGCGTTTCGGGCGGCATGCTCGGCTTCGCCCTGGGTATAGCTGATTCGCGTTTGCAGAGCCGCGATACGCCGGCGGAGCCCCGCTGCCTGAGCGATTAGCTTGGTTGCGTCGGGACTTGGTTCTTCCCCGTAGTCCTGGCAGGTCAGTTCCGTCTTGAGCACAACGGATAGCGGACGGGCGTCGGAACAGCGGAATTGCCCGGAAGTCAGCAGGTGCGTCACCATGAACACACCGCCGAAGACTTCTCCCTTTACGTGGATGGCGGGAGACAAATAGCGTCCACAGAGCACCGATAGTTCGATGTGAATTCCCAGACCTCCGAAGACGAGGTCCGGTGACTCGGATTGACGGCAGTGGACTCGCCCCCACTTGGAAACTACGTATGCGTGCCCGATGATGTTACGCGCGCGGATGTCGCCCTGGCGGACGACGATGACGCCGGAGACGTTCTCGCGCACCTCGCAGTGCTGCGAGGCAGCCACTTTTCCCATCACGAAACCATCCACGCTGCACGAGCCCTCTTCTATGACGAGCGTGCAGTTCTCGGGTACACTGCCCAGGACGCGCAGATGCCCGCTGCGGTGAACGAGGACGGGGCCGCGCCCCTGAATGTTCAGGCCGGCAAACAGGGTAATCTCGCGGGGCTTGGCCCTGGAGATATCCTCCTCCGTGACCACGTGCAGGCGAGTAGACACCGCCGGAAGCCGGGGAGTTACACTCATCTTGCTGTGCCGCTCTTCCAACGCGGGCGCGTGCTTTTCGAGCAGTTCGACCACTCTCGTGAACGACGCGGGGCGGGAGCAGGTTTTCCCCAGTTCCAAGGCAGTGAGGAGCAGATCCAGCTCATCCCATGCGAGAAACCGGGTGTTTCCGGCTTCGACAAGATCGATGAGTTCTCGCAGCACCCACTGATGTCTTCGGCCCTCGGTAACGCTCTTGCGATCGGACACGTTCGTGGCCCACGTGTTCACCGCGACGAGCACGGGTTCACATTGGCGCCGGCCTTCGGCATCGTCTCGATAGGAATGAACCCAGGATGCGCAGATTGCGATGTCCTGCAGCGTAATCTCCCCGAGTTCGTCATTCGGGAGTTTCGTTACGTGCTCGATTAAGCGGTCCAGCATGGGTGATTCTATGCAAATGCCGTTTGCCCGCCGCCCAATGCGGCGATAGCGATTTCCAGGGGAGGGCGCAAAACGCCCCGTTCCGTAATGATACCTGTTATGAGTCTAGACGGCGTGACGTCGAACGCGGGGCTGTAAACGCGGACATTCTCTGGAGCGGTGGGCACTCCAAAACCCTGTGTGACCTCTTCCGTGCCGCGCAATTCGATGGGAATGCCATCGCCGGATGAAAGGTCCAGGTCAAAGGTGGAAACAGGCGCCGCCACATAGAACGGGATGTCATGCGCCTTCGCAATCAGCGCCACATTGTAAGTGCCAATCTTGTTCGCGGTGTCGCCATTCGCCGCGATGCGGTCCGCGCCCACAATCACCAAGTGTATGCGGCCTTCCCGCATGACTTGTGCGGCCGTGTTGTCGCAGATCAGCGTGGTGTCAATTCCCGCCTGCATCAGTTCCCACGTGGTGAGGCGCGCCCCTTGAAGCAAAGGCCGGGTCTCGTCGGCAAAGACCTGGAAGCGGCGGCCCTTCTCATGCGCGCGAAACATGACGGCAAGCGCGGTGCCGTAACCCGCGGTCGCCAGGCCGCCCGCATTGCAGTGGGTCAGAACGCCGTCGCCATCCCGAATGAGGGATTCACCACTCTCGCCGATGGCACGGCACGTGGCGCCGTCTTCTTCTAGGATAGAGCGCGCCTCCGACTCCAATCGGGCGTAAAGGGTCTCCACGTCACTTGGTGCATCGCGATGCTCCGCCACGGCGCGCATTCGGTTGAGGGCCCAGAAGAGATTCACCGCCGTTGGACGGGATGTGGCCAAGTAGCCTGCCACCTGGCGTACGGCCTGCCGGGCCGAGCCCGCGTCCGGGGGCGCCAACTGGCGAAAGCCCACCAACACGCCAAACGCTGCGCATACCCCAATCGCCGGTGCGCCACGGACGCGAAGGGATTTGATCGCTTCCCACACCGCTTCTTGGGTGTCCAGGCGGATTTCCTTGAACTCCGTGGGCAACAGCGTCTGGTCGATGATGTACAGGTGCCCGTCTTCCCACCGGACGGTTTGCAGCGCCACGGAATGCCTCCCCTCTGTCTGTCCTGTCATATGCTATATCATGCGTGCCACGATGGCAAGCAGTGAGAAAAACAGGGCAATCGGAGTTGGAACGCATCGGTCTTCTGCATGGGCGACCGAACGAGGCCCTATTCAATCCGCCCGTTCTGTAGTCCGTGCACCGCCTCACCATGGAGTGAAGGAGCAGGCGAAAGCGCGTGCGACCATTGAACCAGAATCAGCACAATTGCCCTGATGGGAAACGTGGTTTCGAGAGCAATCTGTCACGAGGGAGGCCGGGAGAAAATGGCCTCGGGATCCTGGCGATAGAAGTCCATCAGGACCTCGTAGAGGCCGGGGTGCTGTTTGTGCATGGCGGCAGGGCGCTCGAAGAAGCATTCGGTAATCACCGCGAAGAACTCCGCGGGGTCCGAGGCGCCGTAGGTGTCTATCAGGGTGCGCCGGTTTTGTTCGACATCGTGCCAGAGCTTCTCGTAGGCCCCGCTGAGGACTTCGGCCCAGGTGGTATAGGCCTCTTCATCGTCGAGCAGGGGAGTGCCATTGCTGACCCCGTCCTCTTCATCCAACTGGTGGGCGAATTCGTGCAGGACGACATTCTGACCGTCTTTCGCGTCGCGCGTTCCACGGAGCACGTGCCGCCAAGACAAGACGACAGCCCCGAGACCCCACGACTCTCCAAGGTGGATATCCTCGCCCTGCACAATGTCGTCCCCGGCTTCATGAATATCCGCAGGCACAAGGAAGGCGTCCGGATAGATGAGGATGGACCGCAGTTGCGGGAAGTAATCCGTTTCCCGGTGGAGGAGAAGGGCCGCCGCCTGGCCTGCGACCGTGAGGCGGACTTCGTCCGCAAGCTCGAGGCCGCCACAGCCCTCAAAGTTCTTCTCGCCCAACAGGACTTGGACGTGGCCGTGTAGTTCCTCGCGGTCTTCAGGAGGAAGGTACCGGTAGTACCGCACGTTCTCGCGCAGAATCTCGATCCAATCGTAAGGGAACGGCTGGCGGCGCAATCGCTCCCTGCGCCGGCGCTTAAACCCGAACATCGCTTTCCAAGTCGAGCCAACCCAGTTCTTCGCGGGAGAGCTTCAAGTCCAGGGCGCGCACGTTGTCCTCGAATTCAGCAGGGCTGTAGGCCGCGAGGAGGGGAAAGACGTCCGTGGGCTGATTCAATACATAGGCGAGCGCAAGTTGGGGGACGGACACGCCCTTCTCATGGGCCAATTCTATGGCCCGGTCCAAGCGTTTGAGATTCGCCTCGTTCACGTAGCACCGGTAGTAGAGTTCTTCCTCATGTTGCGCGAGATTCATGCGTGTGATGCGCCCTGAGAGAAAGCCGCCCGCGAGACTGGACCAAGAGAAGAGGGCTATCCCGTTTTCGAGGTACCAGGCGCGGTCCGCCGTGCCCGCTGGTCCGCTGACGCTGGTGCATCCCTCCCAGGGCTCTTCGAGCATTTCGGCAAGGCTGTATTGGGGACTCGCGGCGATGAAGGGCTTCAGCCCCTGGGTGACGGCGTACGCATTGGCGCTGGCAATGCGCTTGGCGGTCCAGTTCGACCCGCCGAATGCCTTGATTCGGCCCGCGGCAAGATGCTCGTTCAGAACCTCCACGATGGGTCCAACTTCCACCAAAGGATCGTCGCGGTGCAGCAGGTAGAGGTCGATATAGTCCGTCTGGAAGCGGGCCAGCGAATCGAAGATATGGGCGGTGATATCGTACGGTGTCACGCACCTGCGGTCGGCGTTGTGGTGGGCGCCTTTACCGATGATGACCACCTTGTCGCGGTTACCTCGCGCGCAGAGCCAGCGCCCGAAGGAGCGTTCGTTATCGCCGGCGGCGTAGACGTGCGCGGTGTCAAACGTGTTGCATCCCAAATCGAAAACCGCGTCGAGCAGGGCGTGCGATTTCGCTTCATCGTCGCCCGGAACCATGACGGTGCCTTGCACCAATCGCGAGATGGGTTTGTCGATTCCCGGCACTTTCCCGTACTGCATGGTGGGTATTCCTTTCGCGAACAGCCCATCTTCCAGGCCTATTCCATGGGATACTTGAGGTTCCACTGGTTGCGAATCTGGTCCATGGTTCGGATAATAGACACCGATTCATCCAACGGCATCGCGCTGCTCTCCTGCTTGCCCGCGCGCAAGCAGCGCATGACCTCCTCGGCCTGGTACTCGTAGCCGTTGCCCCGGTGAGGCATGGTGAAGGAGATGTCGTCCTTGCCGTCCACCTTCAACACCGCGCCGGTGGTTTTCCAGAACGGTGCGTGCACTCGGATCGAGCCCTTCGTACCCATTATCATAGCGTCGTGCGGTGTGTTGACCCGCACTGCGCAAGTCAAGGACGCCACCTGGCCGTCTTTGTATCCGAGGACCATCGCCGCGTGTTCATCCACCCCGGTGTGGCCGATGTGGGCGAAACCACCGGTGCGTACCGGTGCTTCTCCGAACACCATGGACGCGAAAGAAATCGTGTAGACGCCCACGTCAAGCAGGCCCCCTCCGCCGTACTCGAGGTTAAACAGGCGGCCATTCGGATCGACTTCCGCACGGAATCCGAAGTCTGCCGTCACCATCCGCGGTTCCCCGATTTCGCCCGCATGCAGCCACTCGCGGACCTTGACCATCGCGGGCAGGAACCGCGTCCACATGGCTTCCATGAGGAAAACGCCATTGCTGCGCGCGGCATCAGCCATTGCGGCGGCCTCCTGCGCATTGATCGCAAAGGGCTTCTCGCACAGCACCGCCTTGCCCGCTTCGAGACAGAGGAGCGTGTTGGCCCGGTGAAGCTGATGCGGCGTGGACACATAAATCACATCGATTTCCGGGTCGGCTACGAGTTCCTCATAGGATCCATAGCGATTCGGAATCTTGAACTCGCCGGCGAAAGCCTCCGCGGTCGGCGTTGCGCGCGATCCCACCGCGGCGATCCGGGCGTCGTGGATGACGCTCAGGCCGCGAGCGAATTGCTTGGCGATGTTGCCGGTGCCCAGGATTCCCCAGTTGACTATGCGGTCCATGCGACGCTCCTTACAGCTCAAACTCCACGGTCACCATCTTCTTCTTGCCAACTGCAAGGGCGAGCGTGTCTCCTTTGGGCTGAAGGTCCTCGCGCCGTTCCTCGTTCAGGTTCGTGAGCCATGCGCGCTTGACCTTCTTGAAGAACTTCAGTTTTCCATTCACAGGCTTGGCGCCGGGGTTGAAGAGGCGGATGACGAAGGTGTTCTCGCGATCCTCATGCCTTTTCAACGCGGTCACCTGGAGGTTGGCTCCCTGAACCTCGACGAAGCTCATGCTTTTGGGTAAGGTGCCCTTGTGCGGACCCACCTGGGCCGCCTCGAGCGGGAGATTCAGATCCTCCGCCTGCTCGAACACGCCATTGGTCCAGTCTCCCGTATGGGGATAGATGCTGTAGGTCCACTCGTGCGGGCCGATGCACTGGGCCAACTCCATCTCCGGGTGCGTCTCCCAGCGGCCGAAAATAGGCGCGTTGCGGTAGGTATACGCCCGCAGCAGCGTGATGGCCAGGGGGCGCTCTGCGGTGTCCATGGCTTCATATTCTCGGATACCCGTGTTCAGCAGAGCGAATCCCATTTTGGCATCATTCATGTCCACCCATCGGTACATCGGATACTGCGGGTTGGGCCGATTGTAGTAGGCGTTCCCCTTCTTCACGGTGATGTCGCGTTCGATTGTGTCGAAGGATGCCTCTGAATTGGTGACCTTGGCCTTCAGGCGTGTGGGGAAGACTACCCGCAGCCTGTGATTCTTGCAGGTGTTCTCGAGCGAGGTGGTCACATCAAGCCGCTTGGCGCCCGCACGCAGGGTGAATCGGCTGACGATCACCATCTCCTGGCGCTCCTTGGTACGCGCCGTGTGATTCATCGACTCGCCCCGGAACTGATCGTTGAGGTTTTCGGTCAAGCCCACGGGGATCATCATGCGGTACTCGACGCGCATGCGCGCGAAAAGCGGCCCCGTTTCCTCCAGTTCGATGCTGCAGGGGAAGCCGTGCGAGGTGATGGTCTCGTTGGAGTCCGGTTCCATGTGGACCCAGGAGTGGCCCACCTCGCCGGTGTCTTCAATATAGTGGAGACTCCCAAACGTGTGCTTGGAAGCCTTGTGCGTCATATTGAGCGTGCCGTCGGAATTGAACTCGACCCGAAGGTGCTCGTTTTCGAGTACATTCGTTTCGGGCGCGAGTGTTCCCTGCGCGTAGGCGAATTTCTCCTCGCGAACGAGGTGATAGGTCTTGTATCCGTATGCGGGGATACTGTCCACTTCGACGTGGCAGCGCACGCGCTGGGAGTTCAGCTCGATCGAGATATCCTGCAAGTTGCGGATCAGCGAACCCCAAGGGAACTGCTCCTTCAGTTGAAGGCGCTGCGTCTGCTTGCCGTCGGGGGTCTGGATGCTAAATGCGTCGAAGCCCATGTTGGCGGGCATGTCGAGATAGGCCGATATGACCCCGCTCCGCGGGAATGGGCACGGGTTGAAGACTGTCACTACACTGTCCTTCGGCGACAGGTCCGAGTTGTCGATCTGAATCTGAACGGCCTGCATGCCGCGCCGCGCGAGACCTTCACTGATGATGTCGATCTGGTCGAAGCGGAAGAGCGAGTCCTTCTCCATCTGGTCGATGCCGGCGCCCGTGATGGTGTCGTGCGGATGATTCTGCAATAACAGCTTCCAGGCGCGGTCGAGAGCAGATTTCTCGTAGCGGCCTCCCACCATCGAGCCGATGGCGCTCCACGGCTCGGCCAGACGCTGCAGGTTGACCTCGGCGCGATGGTTGGCGCGTTTGAGGCGAGTGCGGGCGCTGATGACGTCGCCGTAGAGGTGCGTCCACTTTCCTGTGGAGCCCGGGTCGCGGCTCTCGCCCTTCAACAGGGTGAGGTCTTTGACCTCCTTCCGCATCGCATTCATATAGTCTTCGAGATTCGAAAACTTGATCGTGTGCTCGGGGAGGAGTTCCTGGCATAGCTTCATGATGGCCGTCTCCTTCGGATCGGGGTCCGAGGAGTCGAATCCCTGCATGCAGCAGATGTGGCTCGTGGTGAAGTGCTCCGACTCGTCCTTCACGAGCTTGAGCAATTGCTCGCGGATGGGCGCATCGTTCCAGTGTTTCTTGTTCTTGTCGAGCACGTAGTAGTGGGCGCGGGGGTTGCGGTCCGTGGCCAGGCGGAACGGGGCCGCGCCGCGGTCCCAGTCGTAGCGCGCGAACACGTCGCTCGACCCGTAGCGCAGCATGCGGTACACGTAGACGTAATAGCTGAAGCGGCTCATGCAGCCGAAGCGCATCCCCAAGAGCCGCGAGCCATCGACGCCTTCCCATGCGAATTCGCTGTGAGGCGTGTTGATGCCCCGATAGAAGATGATTGTGTCGATGTCGAAACCGTTGTAGATTTGTGGCATCTGGGTAGTCTGGCCGTAGCCGAACGGCGTGTAGCCCACCTTGGAGACCTTGCCCAGGCCCTGGGCCACGCGATGGCCGACGACGAGATTGCGCACCAGCGACTCGCCATTGACGAGGTACTCTTCCGGAAGCGAGTACCACGGTCCCACGATGAAGCGGCCGGATTTCACGTGTTTCTCGATAGTCTCGCGCTTCTCGGGCCGGAGTTCGAGGTAGTCCTCCACGCACAGCGTCTGGGAGTCCATTGTGAATGAATGGAATTCGGGGTCTGTGTCCAGCAGTTCCAGGAGGTTATCCATGAAATCCAGGAGGAGGAGCCGGGTCTCCTCGAAAGGATAGCCCCACTCACGGTCCCAATGGGAATTCGACACAACATGAATCGTCTTGCGCTTGCTGGACATGGATACCTCCGAAGATTAGCGTGGTTGCACTCGGGGCGTAAGCATAGTGAATGCCGGGCAGCCGCATCAACAATTACTGTGAGACATGGCTGGTAGGGTCCCAGCGCCCGGCAACTGTGCACACCACGGTCTTGCGCGCAGTGCGGGTGTCTGCCGTGCGGTCGCACTGCTAACGATCCCCCTGCATCACCCACGTTTCGTTAAAGCGGACATGCTTGATCGCCTCGGTGTTGTGGCTGTAGGTCACATGCAACGAATCGTCCTTGGCCTGAATCAGAGAAGGATAATCGAACCGTTCGCCGGGCGTATTTTCGAGGTGCCGCGTCCAGCGCCACGTCTTCCCCTCATCCTCGGAAAGGGAGATTGCCAGGCTGTCGCGCGGGTCGTCATACTTGTCGTTATAGACTAGGGCGAGGCGTCCACTGCGAAGCACGATTGCCTCGATTCCCGAGCACGGATGCAGCAACCCCGTGACCGTCGTCGGCGACCACGTC
This sequence comes from Candidatus Hydrogenedentota bacterium, assembly GCA_020847495.1. GTDB lineage: Bacteria > Hydrogenedentota > Hydrogenedentia > Hydrogenedentales > SLHB01 > JAHDWY01. The sequence continues at coordinate 12,857 of JADLCA010000632.1, forward strand.
ATGCCGCCGTCGAGCGACTCGGTCTGCTCGATGGAGTGCTCAACACCCAAGGTTCGAAGGTACGCGAGCATCCGTCCGCCGGGAAACTCCACCACCGAGGGTTGCTCCACGCCGGTATCGGGCACCGGCGCTGAGAACGTCCAACTCTCGCCGCCATTCTTCGTCATGGCCATCGCCGCAATCTCATAGTGCTCGCTCGCCAGGGGCAAAAGCAGTGTGCCGTCCGACCGGATGAGCGGATGCGCACGTGTCATCCAGCCTTCGCGAAGTGTCTCGGGCTTCTTGATCTTCTCCCGGGCGATCACGAGTTCTTCAGCCGAAATCCCATCCTTCACGGAATCTTCCACGCTGATGCCCGTGACGATCTCCTCAAGTCCCTCAAACTTCGGCTCGAATATCGCGCTCTTCAGCCAGACGGGAACGTCCGCGCTTTCATAGTCAGACGAGACCATATACTTCACCGTCGCGTAGACCCACGTGTTCCGGGGCGGGTAGTCGAGTGTCGCATGAAACAGCCAAAGGCGATTCTCGCTGTCAATCACCATGCACGGATTGTTGTCCGATCGCCCCTGGGTATCGGCAATGACGAAGGGTGCATCCCACGTGTCCTTTCCCGCGCGCTTCCGCGCACCGCCGATCCGCACGTCGCTGCTCCTGTCGCGCTGCTCCGTGGGAAAGGGCGGAGCGTTCTCATACCACACGGCGCGGAGATCGCCGTTCGGGCACTCCACGATGCA
>JADLCA010000633.1 GCA_020847495.1 Candidatus Hydrogenedentota bacterium
ACCTTCCTGGCATCATCCACAACGAAGCCGTAGTGCTCATTAGTCACATTTCATTATGCGCGAGCTTGGTACTGCTCACTGTGTTGTTCGCGTGGCTCAAACGTGGCGCGGATCTTGCCCAATACTTCGCACTGAAACCAATACCGGTTAAGGACATCGTGCTTTGGGTGGGTATTGCTCTCTTTGTCAAGGCGGTACGCATCCTGCTTTGCCTGTACTTTGATCTCACACTCATGCCAGGTACAGCCGGCAACTTTTCCGCCGGTTCTGAGGTTGTTCGATATGCTTTGGCATTGCCTCTGCTCGGTTCAACTGCCTACACCCTGCTGTTTCAGGGTTTCCTTTTCGCGGGATTTCAGTCATCTCGAATCGGGATTCCGGGAACATTTGTGCTGTTAGCCGCAATCTACCTTTTGCCAAGCATTGCCTTTGGCGGGCCATATGAGACTCTTCTTGACGCCATCGACGTGTTTCTGCTTACGCTGGCACGCTGGCGCACGAAATCACTCTACCCAACGCTTGGCATGGCTATTCTCTCCAATGAACTGGAGGCTGCTACAGTGATTCTATTCAATTTGCCTTCCGCATGAGGAGAGTTTTCGCGGAAGGCTGACCTCGTTTTCAGCACACATCCGTGTGGCTCCTACCGGGGCTTGGATGCGAAAGATGGGCTCAACTTGGCGTGGGTGTTTACGAGTCCATTTCTTAAGCGGAGCCCTGTGCTGCCGCGCTCGGCGAGCGAGGCAGTACTGAAGAAAGTTCTGCCTCATGATTCTCTGCGTTGAGGTATTCTCAGACCACGGGCGACACGCCCGTTCCCCCTTGTTGTTCTCTTTCTTGAATCAGTGTAATCGGTGAAATCGGTGGATGAACTTCCTGGTTTGATTGCAGCAGTGCCGCGAAGGGCTGGCATCGTATTGGCCCTTCAGGCCGCAATATCGCAGCTTCCGAAGACTGGATCTATCCCTCTTCATCTGCGCAAATCTGCGCCATCTGCGGGAGGGTGTGTTGTCCGGGGGATGCGCTATCACCCGGCGGAGGAGACCATACGGCCGAGGCTCTTGATAACCTCGCGTTGCAGACCCGCGTAGTCGATCCGGCAGGAGGACACCAGCGCGTCTTCGTGGCCTGTTCCCTGGGACAAGTTCTCGAGCAGCAGGGATACGCCCCGGTGGCCATACCGATTCCAAAGGAAGCTCACGGTGACATGCGCCTGACGGTAGGCCAAGTGCAGGGACCCGGGGTCGAGCTTTCTTAGCTGGCTCTCTTCGAGTTGGTCGAGCGAGAACAGTATTCCGGCCGAGTTTGCGTCGCGCAAGAGCACGCTATCTTCGCGGGTGACATCATTGGAAAAGGTCTCGGCCAACCCCTCATTCAGCCACCAGGGCACATTGTTGCCCGCCCAGAACCGCACGACGACGTGCGTGTACTCGTGGTACAAACGGCGTTGCAGTTCGCCCTGGTCGATCGTGAGGCCGGCTTTGTCGACGATCGGCACGCGAATCTTGCCATCGTAGACCGCGCCCACGTGATCATCCAGATTGGTCGCTTTGGCAAAATCATCTGCTGTATACACGATTACTTGGATAGGTGTCGGCGGATACGCCCCGCCCAACTTCCGCCCGATGTCCCGGTAAGCGCGTTCGAGAATCTGGAGCACACGGCTGAGATCGCCACCCCGGGTGCCAGGTGCGAAGCTGATCCGGAAATGCGCACTCTCCGCCTTGCCAAAGTTATACTCCACCTGCTCCTCGCGGTAGGCCTTCTCGAGCTTGTCCGCGAGTCCCGGGCGGCTGGGCTGCACCTCCCGTACAAGCTCCCATTGAGCCAGGGCTGAGGGCAAGTCGTTGGATTTGTAGTACGCATCCCCCAGCAGTTCCTGGACGTCCATGTTGTCGGCGTTCAGTTCGACCGATTCTTCGAGCCGGTATACGGCATCCTGAACCATGTCGAGCCGCAGGTAGTACGAACCGATCTGGGCAAGCGGGGACGGATTCCTGGGGTCCACACTGATTGCCGTGAGCAACAAGTCGACCGCGGTTTGAAAGTCAGAGGCCAGCGCCAGCTCGTTGGCCTGGGCCTGGTATGCGTTGCACAGATTCCTGCGGACGATTTCGTTCTCCGGAGCCAGATTGTACGCTTGGGCGAAACTCTGAATCGCCTCATCCCATTTCTTCTTGGAATAGCTCGCGACACCCTCTGAATTGAACTGGGCCGCGTCCTGCCCGACGGAAGTTGGCACAGCCATGGCGTAAACGCTGATCAACAACAGCGAGGCAACGTACCAGCGATATCCAGGGATTCCGCGCATTCGAATCACTCGGGCAGGATGGCGACGGCTTCGATCTCAACTCGAAAGTCCAGCGGAAGCCTCGCCGCCTGAATGGTCGTCCGCGCCGGCGGATTTGTGGGGAAGTACTCGCGATAGATGGCGTTCATCTCACCAAAGTCTTTCATGTCGGCCAGATACACGGTCGTTTTAACCACGTGCTCCATCCCCGATCCGCAGTCCTTGAGAATGGCGGCGACATTTTCCAGCGTTTGGCGCACTTCTTCTTCGAGGGACCCGGTCCGGCGGCCACTGCCATCCGGCTTCAAGGCGCCTTGGCCTGAAACGAACAAGAGATTACCGGCAGCAACCGCGTGGGAATACGGACCGGCGGCCGCGGGAGCATGCGGTGCAACGAAACACTGCTTCTTCATGATGATCCCTCAACAGTTTTCCTGAACACAGGACTCAAAAACGGTATCACAGGATTCAGGATACGTCAAACAGCGCGGCACCCGAAGATCTCACGCTCAAGGAAGGGAATTGACCGACACAATGGTACCCGATGACCGCGCATCCAGCGATTCCCGATGCTGCCCATCCCCAATTCTGTCAAGGCATTGCGCCAGATGCTCGGCGCAGTGAGGTATGCCTACCCCAAGAATCTCCGAGTGGTAGCCGGGGATTACGTGGACATCCACGCCTCCGAGGGCAACCTCGCCCCACCCCAGCGTCTCGTTACCCACGAGTTCAGGGGGCTGTACCTCGGCGCGAAACACGGTGATGCGGCCGTCGTAGGGCTTCGTGACATACCGCTTCCAGGCTTCTCCGTTGGCGTGCAGCACTTTGAAGATGCGGCGGAAAGCCGGGACTTTCATCATCAACAAGCTGTCCCGGGAGACCACGTTCGCAATCCCCGCATGCTTGAGTACCACGTCCGTGCACGCCCAGCGGAAGTAGTCCCCCACAGCCACTTCCCCCTCCTTGCGCCGGGCGCGTTTGCGCCGGAATACGAGGTAGAGGCCGTCCACGATATACGGGCGCAGATGGTAGGTGTTCAGGATGAAGATGCGCGCGCGCCGGAGCCAGACACGCAGAAAAGCCCCGATCCCCCCCTTCACGGACAGGTCGGGCGGCGCCTGCATGGCATCGATGATGACAAGCAGGCCGACCTCGTTCCCTTGCTCCCGCAGTTGCCGCGCCATCTCAAACGCGACGGTCCCCCCGTAGGACCACCCGCACAGCAAGTAGGGGCCGGCAGGCTGTTGAGTCCTCATCACCTCGATGTAGTGGGCCGCCAGCTCCTCGACAGTATCGAACGGCGCGCGATTGCCTTCGAGCGCGGGGTCTTGCAGCCCGTACAACGGCTGGTTCGCGCCCAGCAGAGGGGCCAGGTTGAAATAAGGGAACAGCACTCCCCCGGCCGTCGCGACGCAGAACAGCGGACACCGCTCACCCTGAGGTTGAATGGGAACGAGTGTGAAAGGCGTCTGGCTCCCGGGGGCGCCTACCCCCTGCTGCTGCTGGATATACGCCGCCATGCCTGACACGGTCGGGTCTTGGAAGAAGCGCGTCAGCGGGAAATCGACCTCGTAACGATCGCGAATCATCGCCATGATCCGCACGGCCAGCAGCGAGTGACCGCCCACGTCGAAGAAGCGATCCGTCACGCCTACGCCCCTGCCCCCGAGAACGTCCGACCAAAGCCGCGCGATATCGGCCTCCAAGGCCGTGCGCGGCACAACCTGTAGCGCATCAGAAGCGTCATGGCCGGGCGCGGGCAAGGCGCGTTTGTCCACCTTCCCGTTCGGAGTGAGCGGAAGCGCCTCCATGAAGACGATTGCACGCGGCACCATGTACTCGGGCAATGTTCCTCCGAGCGACGCGCGAAGCGACGCGGATTCCAGTGCTCCCGCCTGCTCCGGGACGATATAGGCCACGATTTGTTTGTCGCCCGGATCCTCATCGCGCAGAACAACACAACATTCGCGCACGCCGTGCACGGCGTGGAGCGCGGACTCGATCTCGCCGAGTTCGATGCGGAATCCGCGCAGCTTGATCTGGCCGTCCTTGCGTCCGATGAACTCAATCGAGCCGTCGTTCAAACGCCGTACCAAGTCGCCCGTGCGATACAGAGTATCGCTTTCATGAAACGGATTCGCGACAAAGGACGCGCCGCTGAGATCGGGCCGTCTGTAATAGCCGCGCGCGAGTCCGGCTCCGCCAACGTATAATTCTCCCGGCACGCCCAAGGGCGCGGGCTGCAGGTCTTCGGCAAGCACGTAGCACTGCGTGTTCGCAATCGGCCGCCCGATGGGAACGGTTACGGCGTCTTCCGCAACACGATCCACACGATGCCAAGTCGAGAAGGTTGTGTTTTCCGTGGGCCCGTACACATGCAAGAGATGCTGCGGAGGTGCGCTCTCCAACACGCGCCGCACGCACCGCGGGTCGCACGCCTCACCGCCAAACAGCAGATATCGAAGCGATGAAAATGCATCGGGCCGAAGCAGGGCGATCTGGTTGAACAATGCCGTCGTGAGAAACAAAGCCGTGATCGATTCCGCTCGCAGGAAGTCACTCAGACCATGCGGCGACAAGGCCGTGTCCTGAGAGACGCCCACCAACTGCGCACCGTTGAGCAGGGCGCCCCAAATCTCGAACGTCGCAGCGTCGAACGAGGCATTTGAGGCCTGG
>JADLCA010000634.1 GCA_020847495.1 Candidatus Hydrogenedentota bacterium
CCGAAGCTGCCGCTGCCCTGGGAACGCCGTTACGTTTCCGAGTCCTTCCGCCATAGCTCCCCTGCCGTCACCCTGTACCTGTTCCTGCTGCACTATACTATACCCATGGCCGCGAGAAAGTTGCGTGATTCCGCAAACCATATGCGGAGCCGCATCTTCTCAAAAACTAAGTTTTCATTATAGCAAAAGACGGAGGTTCTTGGCGATGTCCAGGCTTCTACGGTCGCGGACCGGCCCGAACCTCGTAACAACTTCAAATAAAACGCGTTACTGCGAGATCGCCTTGGCGTTGCGCACGTGCGCGATGGCGTCTTCGTACGAGATCAGGCCCTCCATGTAGAGTTCCTTGATGCTCCGGTCCATCGTGATCATGCCTTCTTTCGTGTTGGTTTCCATGATGCTGTAGACCTGATGGGTCTTGCCTTCACGGATTAAATTGGCCACGGCCGTGTTGTTGATGAGCAGTTCGCACGCCAGAATCCGGCCTTCCGTGTCCACCCTCGGCAGCAGCCGTTGCGACAACACCGCGAGCAGGGTCATGCTCAACATGAAGCGGATCTGCTGCTGCTGGCCCGCCGGGAACACGTCGATGACGCGGTCCACGGACTGGATGGCGTCGTTGGTATGCAGGGTGGCCAGAACCAGGTGGCCGGTTTCCGCGGCGCGCAGGGCCGCCTGGATGGTTTCCAGGTCGCGCATCTCGCCGATCAGAATTACGTCGGGGTCCTGCCGCAACACATACTTGAGGGCGTTGATGAAGCCGTCGGTGTCCTGGCCCACCTCGCGCTGGTCCACGATACTCTTCTTGTGCGAGTGGACGAACTCGATGGGGTCTTCCACCGTGATGATGTGGCACTCGCGGGTGCTGTTTACCCGGTCAACCAGCGATGCCTGCGTAGTGGTCTTGCCGTGCCCGGTCGGGCCCGTCACGAGAATGAGCCCTTGCTTGACCTGAGCAAATTTGGCGACCACTTCCGGCAGACCCAAGTCGTCCAGTTGCGGGATCTCTTCGGGGATCGGCCGGAACGCGGCCGTCACAGCCTGCTTCTGCAGATAGACGTTCACACGGAAGCGGTGCTTGCGCCCAACCGCCAGCGAGAAGTCGAGTTCCTTGTTGGTTTCAAAGTGCTTTTTCTGCTCAGCTGACAGTACTCCGTAAATCAATTTCTTGGTCTGCTCAGGAGTGAGGGAGTCGCCCCGCGTGCGGAGGAGGCGTCCGTTCACCCGGAGCACAGGAGGAGCGCCCGCGCTGATTAACAGGTCGGATGCCTTTTCCTTCGTGACAAGGTCGAAAAGATCTTTCAGTTCCATGGTGCTCCTTTCCCATGCAGGGCGATCCGGCCGAGGAATCCCCTCACAAACCCCACGTATCATACCCCAAGCGATTCACGGGCGCAATAGGTAATACGCAAAATGTAGTGGTTGTCAGGAGACTTCAGTAGATGTGGACGACTTCTTCTTCAAGAGCGACCCCGAAGCGCTCATGGACGGTCTTCTTGCATAAGTCTATGAGCCACAAGATGTCAGCACAGGTTGCCCCGTCCTCATTCATGATGAAATTGGCGTGGAGCGGACTGATCTGGGCGCCACCCTTCCGGGTGCCTTTCAGGCCGCAGGCCTCGATCAATCGGCCCGAATGATCGCCCGGAGGGTTCTTGAAGACGCTGCCGCAGCACTGTCCCTGAGGCTGCTTCTCCTTCCGGCGCTGGATATAGTGGTCGTAGATGGCTTTCTGGTCTTTTTCCGCAGGGGAAAAGTGAAAGGTGCCGCCCAGGATGAGACAGCCCCGTGGACAAAAGCGTTGGCCGCGGTAGCTGTACAGCGACTCGTCCATGGGGACGACCCGGAAGCCCTCCGGGCAGGCGACATCAACGGATTCCATGAGCATGCAGGTGGAGCCGTTCACGGTGCCTGCGTTCATGTAGATGGCGCCGCCGACCGTCCCGGGGATGCCGGTCAGACCGCCTACCATGTCGTAGTTGTGGACAAGCATTACCTCGCGGACCAGCCGATCGAGGACTACTCCGGCGAGTACATGATAGCGATCGCCCCCCAAGTCCTCGATGCCGTCAAGCGCCGTGGTGACGAAGACGATGCCATCAAAACCCTCATCCGCGATGAGGACGTTCGAGCCTCCGCCGAGCACCACCCGGCGTTCTGGCTGCTGAACCATCCACGCGTACGCGGCGCGCGCCTCATCAAGGTTCCGAGGCAGCAGCGCGAGACGCGCAGGCCCCCCCACGCCATACAGCGTCAGAGGAGCCAGTGGATAGTTCTCAATCGCGAAGTCAAACGGCAATGTCTCCATGTGCGGAAGGATACCTGAACAAGACTGGAGGTTCCCACCAGTACAAGGGGAAGGCGTTGCGCCACGAACCGCTCGCGTGTACTCTCCAAGGGGGGGTAGATATTGATGCACAAAGAAACGATGACGCCGCGCGAACGCTGGCTCGCGGTATTGAACCGGGAGAAACCGGACCGCGTGCCGATGGACATCTGGGCCACGGAAGAGACATGGCTGTCGCTCTGTGCGCACATGGGATGCGATCGCGGCGAGGCGTGCCGGCGTTTGCACATCAACGTGCCGGTCACGTTGGAGCCGCGGTACGCAGGCCCGCCGCTGCCTGCGGGGGTGGACTTCTGGGGCGTGTCGTATCGGCGCGTGGATTACGGGTCGGGCGTCTACGATGAATGCGCGAACAATCCGCTGGCCGCGTATCAGACAATTGAAGAGATCGACGCGAACTACCGCTGGCCCAGCGCGGACTGGTTCGACTTCTCGGAGCTGCCGCGCATCGCGGAAGAACACCGCGACCGGCCCCTTCGCGGCGGCGGTTCGGAACCCTTTCTCGTTTACAAGTACCTGCGCGGCGACACGCAAGCCTTTCTCGATCTGCTGATGTATCCGGAGATCGTGCACCATTGTCTCGACAAGATGTTCGCGTTCAGCTATGAGATGACGCTACGCCTTTTCGAGACTGTGCCCGGGGCGGTCATGATCACGTATGTTGCGGAAGACCTCGGCGGGCAGGACAACCTGATGTTTTCGCCGGAACAGATTCGGGAGTTTCTGTTGCCGGGCATGAAACGCATGATGGAACTCACGCGCGAGCACGGCTCCTTTGTGTTTCACCACACTGACGGAGCAGTACGCGAGATTCTGCCGGATCTGATTGCGGCGGGGATACAGGTGCTGAACCCAATCCAATGGCGCTGCCGCGGGATGGAACGCGAGGGATTGAAGCGCGACTTCGGCGATGCTCTCATCTTTCACGGCGGTGTCGACAACCAGCAAACGCTGCCCTTCGGCACGGTAGAGGATGTGCGCCAGGAGGTGCGCGACAACCTGCGCATCCTTGGCGAAGGCGGAGGCTACATCCTCGCCCCTTGCCACAACATCCAGGCCGTCACGCCGCCTGAGAACATCCTCGCCCTCTACGAAACCGGCTACGAAGAAGGCTGGTTGTAGGGCGGGATTTGTTCCCGCCCTCTTCGCGGGGCCGGCATCGGCGCTCTCCTGAACTCCAATTGCCGAAACGGTGACGCTGGCCCACGTCTCGGATTCGTTTCCTTCCAACTTTCATTAAAGTGGGCAAGAAGGCGGGAACAAATCCCGCCCTACTGATGTGAGATTCGACGCCTTGCGGGTCTGTCCAGGCGCGGTGTCGCTTCAACGGAGTCCATTCCCCGGATCTGTGTTACCATGGCAGCGCTTGCAAGGCGATGAGGTTTCTCCCAGTCGATGGGGACTGCCTTTGGAGAGGATCCGATGTTCTGGGTGTTGCTTGTGCTCCTCGTGGTGATAGCGGCCTATTTGCTCTTCTGGCCGGTGTCTATCGATCCGGTGGCGTGGACGGCGCCGGTCGCACCGGGACTGAAAGGCGTCTATGAGCCGAACACGTTCCTGGATTGTGTGGAGCGCCACTACTCCGGGCAACTCCCGGGTCCCGAAGACATCACCATGGATGCCCAGGGCCGCCTCTATACAGGTGTCGTTGATGGCCGAATCCTGCGCCTGAGCGCGGAGGGAGATTCCGTTGAGACTTTCGCGGCCACCGGGGGCCGCCCGTTGGGCATGGCGTGGGATGCCCACGGCAATTTGATTGTCGCCGACGCATTGAAAGGTCTCCTGTCGGTCGATCCACAGGGAACGGTCAGCGTGCTCGCCACGGAAGCCGAGGGCTTGCCCTTTGGCTTCACGGACGATGTCGATGTCGCGCAAGACGGAACCATCTACTTCACCGACGCCTCGTGGAAGTTCCATCCGCCAAACTACATGGCGGACCTCATGGAAGGGCGCGGCAATGGCCGCTTGCTCGCCTACGATCCGAAGACGAAAACCGCGCGCACGCTTGTGCGCGATCTGCACTTTGCCAATGGCGTGAGCATCAGTCCGGACCAGTCTTTTGTGCTCGTGAACGAGACGTGGAAGTATCGCGTCCTCCGCTACTGGCTGACCGGCGGCGGGCAGGGCGAGTGGGATGTCTTTATCGATAACTTGCCGGGGTTTCCAGACAACATCGCGTCGAACGGCGCTGGCATGTTCTGGCTCGCGCTATTCACAGTGCGCAATCCCGTGGCTGACGCGCTCGCGCCGCACCCGTTCCTGCGCAAGGTCGCGTGGCGCTCGCCGCAGTTCATGTTGCCGAAGGCGAAGCCCTTCAGCTTCGTGCTGGGTCTGAATGCCGCGGGCGATGTGGTGCACAACCTGCAAGGTCCGGCGGGGCGGCTGTCGCCAGTCACGAGCGTGAACGAATTTGGAGACTATCTGTATCTGGGAAGCGTCGAGGACAACGCCATCGGGCGCGTGCGCGTCCCCGCGGCACAACGGTGAAGGAGAAACCGCGTGTCAATCATGAATCGAATCGTGTTGTGCATTGTCTTTGCCGCGGCGATCGCCGCGTGTCAGGCGGCCCCGAAGATCGAGACTGCCTCCGGCCTGGTGAGCGCGCTTCAACAGCGGGGCGTGCCGTTCACCTCGCAGGAGCCCGCGCCGATCCCGCAGGGCGACAAGTTTCGCTTTGACGAAGGGATCACCTTGAAGGGCGAGAGTCTTTGGGTCGACGTGCTGCGGATCAGCGACCGGCGCGTGTTCGATATCGCGAAAGGGGCGGGCGGCATCCTTGTCGTGGCCGAGGCGGTCGCGGGACAACCCATCCCCGGCAAGCCGGAGGTCTACACGCGTTATCCCTTCGTGGTGATCATCCGTCAGCAACCGGAGGGTTCGACGCTCGCGAACACGCTGGTTGAACTCCTGCCGCCGGAACCGGCGCAATAAGGCAACCTCTTCTGTACCGCCTCACTTGTAACGGGTGAGGGGACAGACACCGTGTTTCGCTCCGCAGAGCCTTCGCGAAAGACGGTGTCAGTCCCATTCAACTGGCGAATTCTGGTTGAAGAGCCGGCAAGGATGCCGGCGCTCCTGATGGCGCTTCTCTTGAAGTTAGGAGGTTTGTCTGCAGAATCTGCAGAGGACAGGTCAGCGGCCACCCCCGCCGTCGCCACGTCCGCCACCATCGCCGCGTCCGCCCCAGCCTCCGGGGCCTCCACCCCAACCGCCGGGACCGCCCGGGCCGCCACCGCCAGCGGGCATGCGGAAGAAGGGGTCTTCCATGGTCTGGCGCATGGCATCCACAAGGGCCTGCTGTTGCTGGGCGCTTGAGATACCGTTGGCCTTGAGCGATTCCTTCAACAGATAGTCCTGTTGCTCGCGGACGAGCGTGCGGGTGGTGTCCCACGTGGCGGCGAGTTCTTCGCGCAAGGCGTCGCGCTCTTCATCGGTTTGGGCGTCGCGCATTTCGCGCATGAGGTCCATCGAGTAGTCGCTGTATTCCTTGATGCTGGCGAGACGATTCTGAACGGCGGCGTCCGGGGCCTGCTCGATTGCCTGGTCGAAGAAACCCTCCATGCGCTCGCGGAACTCGGCGCCGCGCTGACTGCGTTCCTGCTCCCACTGGGCGCGGCGTTGCTGCCATTCCTCGTATCCCGGCTCGCCCGGTTGGGGCGGGGCGCGGCGGCGATCTCCGGGGCCGTCGCCTTCGGCGGAATCCGGTTCAGCCGCGGCCGCATCGGTAACGGCTTCCGGCTGGGCGGCCAAGTCATCGGCTGGTTCCACCGACTCCATGGGTGCGGACTCGGGGGTTGCGCGGAGGGATTCATTGTCACGGCGAAGGCGGTCGTTCTCGCGTTCCAGAGCGGCCAGTTTCGTCGTAACCTCCTGCAATTTGGAGCTTTCGGCAGAGGCCTGCTCCAACTTCTGCTGCGCGGCCGCGAGGGCCTGGCTGTACTGCGCTTTCGAGCTGAACATCCCCGCGGCGGCGCCAACCGCCAATGCGAGAATTGCGGCGATAGCGTATTTTGCGATGGTCATGGCACACCTCCACCGAATAGAACACCTTTGAAGCCGTGAAGTTCCGGCACCGGCAGACGGACCTTTGAGGTCAACCTCCGCAAGTTGACAGCGGGCGCGGGATTCATAGTAGTGTAACGCGGATCGTCACCACATCTCTCGCTTTCACTTCGGAGAAAGGCACCATTCCATGAACAGTATTCCTCCTTCTCGCGCTCGCGGCGTTTGGAGACTCGCGGTCGCGGCGGTTCTGCTCGGCTCCTGGACGGCATCCGGTCAACCTTCCGCGAGCCTCGGAATCAGTCCCGGCGGGCACTATATCACGCAGGACGGGAAACCGCTTGTGCTGATTGGAGACAGCGGGACGCAGTGCGTCCTTCAGAATGCCAACCTGGACTACCGCCGCTGGGTCGACGATTGCATCAAGGCGGGGCTGAGCACCGTGCATGTCTGGTCCTTTGTGGCGCCCCGGCAGAAGGCGGACGGCAGCGTGCTGGAGGAGCGCTATGGGTATGTGTATCCGGCCTTGACTCCTTGGGCCCGCAAGGCATCGGGCGAGCGCGCCGCGGACGGCGAATTCCAGTACGATTTGCGGAACTGGGATGAGGGCGATGACCCGAAAACACACTATTGGCCGCGCTTGAGAGACCTCTGCGTCTATACAAAAGAGAAGGGGCTTGTCCTCGGCATCACGGTCTTCTTCGGCTGGCCCAAGCACGCCCCGGATTGGGAGTTTCACCCCTTCAACGTGCGCAATGGCGGACCCCTCACCGACGCGCCGAAGCCGCATGTGTCGCAGGTCCAGCGCATCGCCGCGCCGGGCCGCGAAGTCTGGCAGGAAACATGGTCCGATAACTGGGACCCGGCGATGAAGAACCAGTGGCTGTGGGAGCAGTTCGCGAAGAAGCTGATCGACGAGACCGCGCCATTCGGCAATGTCTTCTTCGTATTCATGGATGAACATTCCTACGAAGAAGGAAACGGCGGGGACCATTTCCTGCAGTTCTTCAAGAGCCGTGGTGCGATGTGGGCGGACTGGGACAAGCGCCGCGCCGACGTGGATATGGTCTTTGCGGACATCGGGTACCGGAAAGACTCGGGCAAAAACGCGGGCACCGTCAAGTTGGTGCAACGGGAACCGGCGCGTCCGTTCATCATTCTGGAAGGGGGCCCGTATACGGGCGACGAGGTGCGCACCGCCATTTGGACCTGCCTGGTGGGCGGCGGTCACTACGTGCTCCACAACGATGCCGAGCAGGAAACCGTTCACACCGGCATCATGGGCTATGACCCGAAGGTGCCGGGCGGCGACACAGGGCAGACCCGGCGGGAATGGTTGGGCCACGCTTCCCGTTTCTTTAACAGCGAGGTTGTGGATCTGGACGGGATGATGCCGCACAACGAACTGACGCGCGAAGGCGCGTTTTGTCTCGCCGCCCCGGGCCGCGAATACGTGGTGTACGCAATTCCGGGGAGCGAAGGGCCAATGGGGTTGACCCTGCATGGAGCGGGGAAAGTCCAATCGGTTCGCCTGTATACCCCGCGAACGGGTGAAAGTATGGTGGATGTGCTTTTCACTGCGGAAGGTACGGAAGTGAGCGTATCGAAGCCTGACGCACAGGATTGGGTCCTGCATGTGCAACAAGCGGCGGAATAGCAGGAACATCCCTCACCTCTTCAGGGCGCCCTGCTGCGATCACTTTCGGCGTTCAACGGGGGAATCGGCTGGCGCCATCGCTGTGGTTCATGAGCGAGGGCGTGGGCTTCACATCCCCCTCGGCCCTTCGGGCCTGCCCCCTTCAAAGGGGGACCTTGTGCCCCGCCCTTCGGGCGGCGCGTTCGCGTGCCGCCCCAAAGCAGTCTGCACTTATATAAATATAGTGTTGCATGCGTCCCCCTTTGAAGGGGGTGAAG
>JADLCA010000635.1 GCA_020847495.1 Candidatus Hydrogenedentota bacterium
ACCGATGACGGGTCGGCGGGGGTCAAGGCCTTCGCATCGCAGATGCTCGCGAAGTTGGCGCCGGCCCCGGGAACACGGGTCTACGCATGCGGCCCCATGATCATGATGAGGACGACCTCGGAGGTTGCGGTTGCTGCGGGGGCGGACTGCCTGGTGTCGCTGGAAGCGCAAATGGCCTGTGGCGACGGCGCCTGTCTGGGGTGCGTAGTCGCGTCCAAGCACGAAGTGGAAGGCGAAAAGATGGTGCGCGTGTGTGTTGACGGGCCGGTCTTCGACACGACGCTCATCGACTGGGAAGCGCACAACACCGCCTACGACCGGTAAGTTCAGTCCGTATTCAATGCTCGACCCACGCGAAGTTGTCCGAGCGGCGTGAGCCGTCCGGCGCGATGAACTCAAAGACCCCCTCTATCGCCTTCTTGTACGGGACTCGATCATTGGGCATGTACGTCGTGGCGCCGTCACCGGCATAGTAGGCTCCTCTCATCGACCCCACGAACTGCCCGGCACTGGTCACGAGTGAGCCCTGATAGCGAAACGCGTGTTCGCCCGTCGTCGTCACTTCCACCGCTGGGAGCCGTACCGGAAAGCTCTCGTTCTCCAGGTTGTCATTGATCCAGGCCGTGATGGAGTAAAAGGGATCGGCGTTCATCCAGTCAAAGGCTCCCACAACCTTGAGAGGCTCCAAGTGGGCCAGTATTCCGTCCGCGGTGAAAAGGGCGACGATGGAACCGCCGTCCGGGTCATTCCAGCGAAGGTTGTACCACCCTTGGGGGACGAACTCCGCAGGCGCCGCGTCCGCGACCGGGGCGCCCTCGGTCCCCATGATTGCGGCCACCTCGGACTCGGCTGATCCAATCCGCAGCGCGGCCAACTTGTCAAACATGGTTGCCGGAGGCGGTGCATCCACTGGAGGCTGGGACGGCGTCTCCGGGACATGCGCGGGCGCATTCGGGTCCGGAACGGCGGGCACATCCTGAGTGGGTGCCGCAGGTGCGGGAAGCGGGGAAGGCGCAGGCCGTACCAGTTCCTTGGACGGGCTCGGGGTGCGGGGAACCGCAGTGGCGGCCGCGGGCGGCGCCACCGTATTATGTGGCCGCGCCGGTGTTTCCCGTGACGCCTTCGCGACTTTCGGCGGCGGCGCGGGCAGACCCTGTGACGGCTGCGTCGCACTGACCGCCATCCATGCGTACACGCCCGCCACTGCCGTGATAACGACGGCCAATGTGATTCCCACGACCGTCAGGACTGTCCTCATCAGTACTGCCTTTCCTGTGAATGCGAAGAGTTTGCTCCACTCAGACTATACCATGATCGCGTCCGCGTTGCGGTACGTTTCGTGGGCGAAGCCTACAAAGATCGAATGGCCTTCAGGACTTCTTCGGCGTGGCCCTCGGGCTTCACCTTGGGCCAGGTCTGTGCGAGCTTTCCCGTGGCATCCACAAGGAAGGTTGCGCGCTGAATGCCCATATACTTCTTGCCGTACATGCTCTTTTCGACCCACACGCCATAATTCTCCGCGACTTGGTGATCCTCATCGGCGAGAAGTATGAATTCCAGGCCGAACTTCCCTGCGAACTTGCAGTGGGTTTCCACACTGTCAGGGCTGATTCCGAGAATCACAGCGCCCACCTTCTGGAACTCGGAGAAACGGGCTTGGAACCCTTTGGCCTCCACCGTACACCCGGGAGTGTTGTCCTTGGGGTAGAAGTACACGACCACCGGCTTGCCCTTGAAGTCGGACAACTTGACCTTCTTCCCGGTGGACGCCGGGAGTTCTATTGCGGGCGCCTTCGTTCCTACGGCAGGCATGTGGCTGACTTTGTCTGACATGATCGGCTCCTTGGTCTACGCTCAGCTTGTGCAACTACAGGCACACGCAAAACATCGTGGGCTTCGCTGACATTCCGCCGGCCTTCACAGGTCTTCGCGCGCCGCCCTGAGGGCTTCCCGAAATGGCTGTAGAGAGGGCAGCGTCTCTCCGGTGCCGCGAAAATGCCCGTCAACCCACATGAGAATCGTCTCCATGACATCCACGCGCCAGCGGTGGGCGGGCCGCGCCAACTCGTCCCGGAGAAACTGCAGGTCGCGCAGCAGACACATCCTCTTCTCGCCGTCGAGAGACGAGAAGTCCCCCTCTGACACGAGACGCTCCATCAACAACGGCAGACCTGCCGAGGTTTCCTCCAACTCGCCCATCTCGGGAGGAAAACGAAGGTTGAACATGTAGCGGTCCTCGACCAGATCGATGCCGTCCGCAGTAATTCGCACGGCAGCAAACATGGGCGGATTGTAGCCGATCATCAGTTCGACCAGCCCGCGGTCGTTCAGGTAATGGATGTTGGCAAGAAGGTCTTCCCTGAGGACAGATTCGTCGGCAAGGACATCTTCTGGAGTGAGCATTTCCAGAGGATCCTTGATGTAATGCTCGTAGAGCATTGTGAGGAGACGCCGCCGTACGCTTTTCGGGTGACGAGACTGCATGCAGGGATTGTAGCAGTGTTGGAAGCCGGGATCGAAATCAGGGTTTCTTCGCATTGCCCGTTCAGAAGCGAGCTGCATTCGAATGGCATTGGGAATAGCATTGATTTGTATGGCGTTATAAAATATTGTAAATTTGATAAGTTTATGCAACAATCTCGGCGGC
>JADLCA010000636.1 GCA_020847495.1 Candidatus Hydrogenedentota bacterium
GTAACAAGCTCACCGCTACTGTTGAATTTCAGCATGCGGACCGGCTTTGGTTCGGGATCGACCGAATTCTGAACCAGCCCGGCCGTGTCGCGCACGGCGAGGAAGACATCGCCCCATTGGTCACCAGCCACTGCGGTATAGGCTACCGGACCCGTCGGGGGATCCGGATAGGCGAACGCGAACAGAAAGTTGCCCGTACGAGTGAATTTCTGGCAGGGACCGTAGTAGTTGTGGATGGACACATCCCCGTTCTGATCGATGACAACGCCATAAGGTTCATTGAACTCGCCGGGATGAACTCCGTTCTTCTCCCATGCCTCCAGGAAGTCCCCATCATTGGTGTAGACGTTCACCCGCATGTTGTCCATGTCGGCGACCAGCAGCCGCCCTGAAGCATCGAACGCCATCCCGCGAGTTTGCATCACCATACCCGGGCCGACGCCCTTTTGAGCGAAAGCGCGTATGAGCTTGCCGTCGTGATTGAAAACCTGGATGCGAGGCGGGCCTGTCCGGACATCGGCAACGGCGATGTTTCCTTCGGAGTCAATGGCGACGCCGCGTGGTCCGTCAAAATGCCCCGGTGCGTTCCCGCCGCCTTCCCCGATCTGTCCAAGCAACTCGCCTGTGACCGAGAAGCGAAACACCTGAGAACGGCCTGCATCGGTGATGATGAGATTGCCGTCGCGTTCGATGGCGATGTCCGACGGGTCTTTCAGGTGTGAGGAAGCATCGGCAGGCTCTTCCCACTTCGACACCAGCTCGTACACGGGTGAACCATCGCCCACGATCACAGTTGCCCAGAGCCGCTGGTTGGATGCCTGTTTGGCGGTCGCGCAGATGTGCACTTCAGAAGGACGAGGCACGGCTCCGGGAGCGTGATACACGCCATCCTTGTCGATTGTCCCTATGCTCTCGTTTCCTCCCTCGATGCCATTGACGGCCCATGATACTTCATCCGCCACGCGAGACGGCTGCAACCATCCTGGATTCAAGACGACACGAAACGCACAGGCTTCTGTGGGCGCCAGACGCACCATGGAAGGCCGAATTGCGGCGCGGCCCAGCTCATCGGGATTCTCCGACCAACTTCTTGCCGGCGAAATCGCAAGTGTCAAGACTAAGAGCGCACCCGTCACAAACATCCGGCCCCGCCATGAACACATTGCGTCAATTCTCCTCCACCAGAGCATTCTGGCCATGCCCGGACCTTGGGCTATCGTGGAGCGAAGCGCTCCACACCCATCTGTTCGTTTCCCATGTATATCGCGTAGACAATGCCATCCTTGTCGACGGTCGCCCAATTCTCCGCATGGCCTTTCACGTTCAGGGTCAGGCTTGCGACGTAGTCGCCATTGTTGTTGTATTTCATTACGCTGACGTGATTGCCCTCATTGTCTTCCACCTTCCCGCCGTATCCGCCCAGGCCACGGACCATCAGATAGATGTTGCCCCAACGGTCGGAACAGATGCTGTGGAACTAGACGGCGCTATCGGGTGGTTCGGGCTCGGCGAAGACGAGGAGCAATTCACCATCGGAGGTGAACTTCTGGCACGGGCCGTAGTATCCCACGACGAAGATATCGTCGTTGGCATCCATCGTGATGCCGTGCGGTGCATTAAACTCGGTGACCCCTGCGCCATCCTTGCCCCAGGTGCGCAAGAATTCGCCCGAATGCGTGTAGACGTTGATCCGCATCGCGTCCACGTCCACGACATAAAGGCGGTGCTGTGAGTCAAAGGCGAGCCCGTGCGCGCGCAGAATCTCGCCGGGGCCGATCCCCTTGTCACCGAACATACGGAGAAACCGGCCTTCATGATTGAACACCTGAATGCGCGGTTGGTTCTTCTTCTGATCGCTCACGAAGATATTGCCTTCGTGGTCGACCTGGACGACTCGCGGCTTGATCACGTATCCGGGTCCCTCGCCAACTCCGTAGCTGAGTTCTCCGAGGTACTCTCCATCCGGCGTGAATCGATGGACCCGGGAGCCGTTATAGTCTGCGATGAGAAGATTGCCGTCGCGGTCCAGCGCGGAGCAGTGAGGATCTTTGAGGTGCTTGGGGTTCGCGACCGGTTCGGTCCATTCGTGGATCAACTCATACGCGGGTCCTTCCCCCTCAAACAGTGCCGTCGCCCACAGAAAGCGATTCGCCGCGGCAGGAACCTCTGCGCCGATGTGCACCTCGCGAGGTTTGGGTGTCTGCGCGGGAGCCGTATAAAGGCCTTCCCCCGTGATTCGCCCAACGTCATCATTGCCTCCGGGGATGCCATTGACGGACCACGTCACATTCTGCGCCATCGCTGCCCCTGTCAGGCGAGTCTGCAGCATGAAGGCTCTGAATTGCTGTTCCTGCCCCGGAGACAAATGAACAACCGACGGGGCGATTCGTGCTCGCCCGAGGGAGGCTTCGCTGTCGCCGAAGGCGACGCACGCTATTGCGCTTAATGCCGCAACAAGGGCGAAGAAGCGTGCATGAAACACAGTTGGCGCTGCTGAACGATTGGGTGCACGGCGAGCATCGGACGAAGATCTGGCGGCCACCTGCATGAAGCACCCCCACCTGCCTGGCCCGGGAAAGACGGGACCAAACATCCGCAGTAACCAATCGACCGCCACGGTATGGTGCTCATATACTTCCAGGCACCTGTTGGTACGCGAGAGGCCGGCCGCCGATTGTTGGCTGACGGGTTATTGACTGAACTCTATCAACGGTCCCCGGGAAACGCAAGCGCTCAGTCCTGTTTTGCTGGTAGTTTGATGCATCTCGTTTGCACCGTAGCCTTGACGGGTTGACGTGACTTGGCCGAGGCGAGAGGAGGATAATGACTGGGAGCGCGGCGGGCCTTGCGAGTCACGGACTCGATGCTGATGACGTCCAGGATCTTGTCGCACAAGGTTGATGGAAGGCACTGATGTTCTGCAGTCCACGTGGTTGTGTTATGCCGAATGGAGGGGATTTCAATGAACACGACAGAATCGGACGCGATATGTTGCCCGCCCTTTGACCCGGCAGCTTGGGACGGGAAGACCGTCGAATGGACGGACAAGCGGTTCATCAAGGACCGTGTTTTCACGCTCTTCTACATGCCGGTGAATTTTGGGAAAGTCATCACACGCCTGATGGGCATGGTGACCAAGGCCGGAGCCGCCGTGCCGGATTATCTGTGCCTGTCGGACCACACGTCGAAATGGAACATGGACCTCTATCTTGCAACGGATCGCGAGATCCCCGGCGCGGAAACAGTCACGCTAAGCGGCACGTTTCTGGCCAAGGTGTACGAAGGTCCCTACCAGGATACCGGAAAGTGGTGCAAAGACTACGAGGCGTACGCCAAGGGAAAGGCCTTGGGCATCAAGAAGTGGTACATGTGGTACACGACCTGTCCGAAATGCGCCAAGAAGTACGGCAAGAATTACGTCGCGATAGTCGCACAGGTCGAGCCCGGCGGTGTCGCATGATAAACGTGTGATGGGTCAGGGCGTTCCTCAGCGCGACCACCCTGTCCCATTCTCAGTTCGCGCCCGCGCTACGATTTCTTCTCCTTCACGAATTCGTCAAGCTTGTTGCCGTCGGCGTCGTAGGCACGGTAGTTCAGGCTGTGCGGATTGATCGAAACATCGATGACCTGGAA
>JADLCA010000637.1 GCA_020847495.1 Candidatus Hydrogenedentota bacterium
GCCTGTTCATGTTCGCCAAGGAAACGGGCGACGCGGCGGTGGATGCCGTGAGCCATCCCACGCGGCCCTACGTCGAGATGAGCTTTGGCATGGGCATTAACGGCTATCCGGCGATTTCGATGACGCAGCACGCCGCCAACAAGTACGCGCAGTGGTTGAGCGCCAAGACCGGCCACTTTTACCGGTTGCCGACGGAAGCCGAATGGGAGTACGCCTGCCGCGCCGGGACGACCACCGCTTACTCGTTCGGCGACGACGCCGGCAGGATCGACGACTACGCCTGGCACGTCGACAATTCAAACGGCAAGTATCAGAAGGTAGGCACGAAGAAGCCGAACCCGTGGGGCCTGCACGACATGCACGGCAACGTCACCGAATGGACGCTGGACCAGTACATTCCCGACTTCTACGCGAAGAAAGGCGCACTGCCGTTTGCGCCGTCCACCAAGCCGTACCCGCACAGCGTCCGCGGTGGCGGCTGGACCGACGATCCGGACCGCATGCGCTGCGCCGCGCGCGCAGCGTCCGACCCGTCGTGGAAAATGCAGGACCCGCAACTGCCCAAGTCCATCTGGTATCACACCGACGCTCACTGGCTGGGCTTCCGGCTGGTGCGCACCGCGGAGCTGCCCTCCGCCGAAGAGATGTTCAAGATGTGGAACAACGGAGTGGAGTACGACGAGTAGTTTTGCGCTGTTCGCGCTGCTGTTGAGTTGGGAGCGCGTGGAGCCCTGCATGGGCACGCTCTTCCGGGTGGTTGTGCATGGCGACGACGCGGCGGCCGCGCAACAGGCGATGGATGCGGCCTTCGCCCGGGGCAGGGAGTTGGATGCGCGACTCTCGGACTATCGCCCGGACTCGGAAATCAACCGCCTGACCCACGGCCGCGTGAGCGACGACTTGTGGACCGTGCTGGTTATGGCGCAGCGCATCGCCCGCGAAAGTAACGGTGCGTTCGACGTCACGCTCGGCCCCGTGGTTCGGCTGTGGCGCGAAGCCCGGCGCACGCGCCGCCTGCCCAGCGAAGCCGAACGCACTCGCGCCCGCGCGCAATCGGGATGGCAGCGGGTCCGTCTCGACGAAGCCGCGCGCACGGTAGCCATCGATCCGGGCACCCGGTTTGACTTCGGCGGCATCGCCAAGGGCTACGCAGCCGATGAGATGCTCGCTGTCCTGCGTGAACGCGGGTTTCCCCGGTCGCTGGTGGCCGCGGGTGGCGATATCGCGGTGGGCGACGCCCCGCCCGGACAGCTCGGATGGCGGATCAAGCCCGACTGGACCAATGAGCAACTCACCCTGAAGAACTGTGCCGTTTCGACCTCCGGCGATTCCGAACAATGGGTGGAGATCGGCGGCGAACGCTACTCCCACATCGTCGATCCCCGTACCGGCCTGGGCCTCCGCAATTCCTCGCCCGTCACCGTCATCGCCCCCAGGGGGCTGCTGGCGGACCCGCTGGCCACGGCCCTCTCGGTGCTTCCGCGCGAGGAGGGGGCTCACCTGCTGCGGCGTTTCCCCGGTGTCCGGGCCGTGCGCCCTTAGGACAAGGCTGGCAAGAAAATGCCGGTCTCTCCTCCACCGGCATCCTCCTTCACCAGATGGTCGGAATCGGCAGCGACCGGATCCGGCTGTCGCAAGTCACCAGCGGCAGACCTAAGGCCATCGACGTCGCCGCAATCACGCGGTCCGGCAGATCGGGTACCTGGTCACGGGGCAGAAGCCGGACGCTGTCCACGACGCGCAGGTCCAGTTCCGCCAATAGGAACCCGCAGGATGCCTGTTCGACACTCTGCCGCATACGATCCAGGGCGGTCGCTGGAAGGCGTCCCTTCTCCACGAGATAGGTCAGCTCTACGAGACACATCGACGGAAGATAAACCGGATACCCCGCCCCGAAGGCCTCGTCAAGCGCTGCTTCGGCGGCACGTGAAAGACTCGGATCCATATGCAGGTACCAGATGGCGGTGTGGGTGTCCACCACCAGCGCACCCATCAGAACTCGTCCCGAGCGAAATTCTTCCACACCTCACGCCGGGCCTCGCGAATGTCGGCTTCAGAAAGCGAGATGTCCAGGTCCGCCCACAGTCCCTTCGGACTCCGCAACGGCATCCTCTTCGCCGCCGCAGGCATCAGCGTGTCCGCAAACTCCAACACCGCCTGCTGCTTGTCCGGAGGCAGTTGCCGAACCTTGTCTAAAATGGCTTGCTCAAGCGACATGGGCGTCTGCCTTCATTATGTCAAGGGCTGCATGCCCTTGCCCAGCTAGCTCAGCTTCGACCGCACCTTTTCGCTCAATGCCTTCCCATCCACCCGCTTGCCAACGAGTTTGGCCTGAGTGGCTTTCATCACCACGCCCATCTGCTTCAGCGCGGTGACGCCGGTTTCCGCGATGGCCGCGGCAATGGCCGCCTCGATCTCCTCTTCGGTGGCCGAGGCCGGCATGTAACCCTCAAGAATTTTAATCTCCGCCTCTTCCTTCTCGGCCAGTTCCGGACGCCCGCCTTTGCGGAACATTTCAGCAGACTCGCGGCGCTGCTTGAGTAACTGGTTCATAATCTGCATTTCCGCCGCTTCGTCCAACTCCTTCATCGAGTCGACCTTATGCTTCATCAGCGCGCTCTTCAGCATCCGGATGGCGCTTAGGCGGCCTTCAGCCTTGGCCTTCATCGCCTCCACCATGTCCTTCTGCACGCGGTCCATTAATGCCATGTCTGCTATTCTAAATATTTCATCCCTGCACGTCTCACTTCATCTGTAGGAAAGTAGCAAACATTCCCCATGCATATTAAGAAGCAACGTTTATTAACTCCTGGTCCGACACCGCTTTACCCGCCTGCGCTGCACGCGATGATGGCGTCGGATCTGCATCATCGGACCGAAGATTTCCGCCGCGTCTACCAGGCGGCGATCGCGGATCTTAAAGAAGTGATGGGCACCAGCTACGACGTGGTGCCGTTGGTCGCTTCCGGCTCGGGCGCCATGGAAGCGTCGGTATCGAACCTCTTCTCGCGTGGGGACAAGGTGATTGTGTGTTCGGCCGGCAAGTTTGGCGAACGTTGGGTCGACATCACCAAGAGCCACGGTCTCAACGCCGTGGTGATCAAGAAGGAATACGGCGACGTGGTCACGCCCGCCGAAGTGGAATCGGCGTTGAAGGAAAACCCCGATGCCCGCGGCGTCTTCGTCCAGGCATCGGAGACCTCTACCGGCGCGGCTCACGACGTCGAGTCGATGGGCAAGATTATCGCCAAGACCAACGCCATTTTCGTAGTCGACGCCATCACCGGCCTCGGCACCATGCC
>JADLCA010000638.1 GCA_020847495.1 Candidatus Hydrogenedentota bacterium
AAATCCAGTTGTCTGGCAAGGCCCCGATGGTCTGGTCTGGCTCTTCTACAACGTCCAATACGGCGATACCTGGTCCAACGCCTGCGTTCATGCCAAGATCTCCACTGACGGGGCCCTGACGTGGTCCGACAACTGGATGTTGGCCATGGAGAAGGGGAGCATGGTGCGCGGGCAGCCTCTGTTGCTCGAAAACGGCGACTTCCTGCTTCCCATGTATCACGAGACGGGGCAGGATACGGAATTCGTGGGCCCGGACACTCTGTCGTAGTTTCTGAGGTATACCCCAAAGACCCAGACTTGGAAAGAGACCAGCCGTATTCAGTCGGAACGCATCGGAAACCTGCAACCACAGGTGGTGCAAGTCTCCGCTGACAATCTTATTGCTTTTATGCGCCGGGGCGGAGGCTATGGCCGCGATGAACAGGGGCACATCTTCCGTTCCGAATCAAATGATGGCGGAGACACGTGGTCCAACGCGGTGGAAACGGAGTTTCCCAACCCAAACTCTGCCGTGGAACTCATCAAACTTCAGAACGGGCATATCCTGTTGGTCTATAACGACAGCATGAATGACAGGTCACCGCTGACGGTAGCGGTCTCTACGGACGGCGCCAAGACCTTTCCCCATCGCCGCAATATCGCCGGTGGTGATAATTCATTTGCCTATCCCTATGGAATTCAGGCAAAGGATGGAAAGATTCACGTGATCTTTACGACCAATGCGCGATCGACTATCATGCATGCGGTATTCGAAGAAGCCGCCATCACGGGTACCGACATACAGTATTAGCGCGGAAAAGGATTTGCGCTACGCTATCTCCGTGCGAGATTAACGTTGTCGTCCTGTGAGGAAGCCGAACCAGTCGATAGGGGGAATCACGATGACTGCCAAGTCTGACGGGGATGTGAGGAGGCCAGGTATCTTTTCGGGCGTGGCGCTGACGTTGGTGCGCGTTCTAATCGGTTGGCACTTCCTTTATGAGGGGGTTGTGAAGCTGGCGGCGGAGCAATGGAGCGCCGGGGCGTACCTTGCTGGATCGCGCGGCTTTCTCTCTGGGTTCTTCCACTGGCTGGCGGCCTCTCCCGAAGTGCTGCGCGCCACGGATCTGATGAATGTATGGGGCCTGACCTTACTCGGGGTGGCCCTCATCGCGGGGTTGTTTACCCGCACGGCATGTCTGCTGGGCGCTTTGCTGCTTGCGTTTTACTATGCCGCCTACCCGCCGTTTGCCGGGCTCGACTTCGGTGCGCCCTCCGAAGGCCATTACTTGCTGGTGAACAAGACGCTGGTCGAGCTTGTGGTGCTGCTCGCCCTGGCCTCGGTGCCGCGCGGGACCCAACTGGGCCTGGACCGCATTGTCCGCCTTCTTCGTACGAAGAAGGAGCGCGCGGCAACAGACGCGGCCTCTGCGGGAGGACAGGCCACGCTCTCGACGCGCCGGGAGGTGTTGGCGGGTCTTTCCACCGCACCCGTACTGGGCGCATTTGCCATCTGCTATCACCGCCAGCGCGCGCAGGAATCGTACGATGCCATGTCGGGGGCGACCATCACGTTGCGGAACACGTCCCTGGCTGAACTGAAGGGCCCGCTGCCAAAGGGGAGAATCAAAGGTCTGGAGATGAGCCGCCTTATCTTGGGCAATAACCTGATCGGCGGCTGGTCCCACTCGCGTGACCTCATCTACGCTTCGGAGTTGTTTAAGGCGTACAACTCGGACAAGAAAGTCTTCGAAACGCTCCTGCTCGCGGAGCAGGCCGGCATCGATACCATGGTCGTGGTGAATGACCAGTTCCCATTGTTCAACAAGTACAAGCGCGTCATGGGCGGCAAGCTGCAAACCATCTGCCAGTGTTTTCCGAAGCCGGAAGACCTCTTCACCGACATCGACAAGGCCATCGACTACGGCGTGACGACGCCGTACTTTCAGGGAGGTGTGGCGGACCACTTCGTTCAGGATGGCCGGGTCGAACAGATCGGCGAGTGCGTGGAGTACATCCGGAGCCAGGGCTATCCGGCGGGCATCGGGGGACATTCGATCCAGGTGCCCATCAAGTGTCAGGAAGCGGGCATCGTTCCCGACTACTATGTGAAGACCTGCCACCACGATCGGTACTGGTCCGCCACGCCGCGAGAGAACCGGCAGGAGTTCACCGTTGACCGCGCGTGGCCCGGCGATCACGATATGCCGTTCGACAACATGTTTGACGTGTTCCCGGAGCAGACGGTCGAGTTCATGAAGGGCATCGAAGTGCCGTGGATCGCATTCAAGGTCCTCGCGGGCGGCGCCATCCATCCCAAGGACGGTTTCCAATACGCACTCCAGAACGGCGCAGACTTCCTCTGCGTGGGCATGTTCGATTTTCAGATCGTGGACGACGTCAACATCGCCATCGACACGCTGGGCCAATGCCAGAACCGTGTCCGCCCCTGGCGCGCGTGAGATATGCTCAGGGTCAATCCCGGTCCGGCCATAGCCGCATTGATTGCTCGGGCAGATTGGGTGCGCATTTCTTGATAACGTCGGCGACCGTCGGAATACCCAGGTCAAGCCGGCGCGGGAGAGGGGGAGCGCCGTGAAGCTACTCGGCAAGACAGTCTTGGTCACGGGGTCATGCTCGGAGGGGATGGGCCGCAGCACCGCTTTGCGGTTGGGCCGTGAAGGGGCGAATATCGTCCTGAATTACGGCACGCACCGAACCGGCGTGGAAGTGCAGGAAGAGGCCAGCCGGGTCGCCGCTGCCATTCGCGAGTTGGGCGGTCAGGCAATTGTCGTGGAAGCCGATACCACGAGCGAACACGACGTAGCGGCACTCGTCAGTGCCGCCCAGAAGGCCTTCGGGCCCGTCGAGATCCTCGTGAACAACGCCGGGGGAGATTGGACCGTCAGAGACCTCACCGAGATCGACTTCGATCATTGGCGAAAGGTGCTGGCCGCGGAGATCGACGCCACATTCCTGTTGCTCAGAAGTGTGTTGCCGGATATGCGCCAACGTCGCTGGGGGCGAATCATCCATATCAGCATGGATGGCTCTCTTCTGCTTCAGACCATGGCCAAGCGCGCTCCGGATTATTGCCTCGGGAAAGCCGTCCGCTCCTGGATGACCACCGCGTGGGGTTTGCAGGAGTTTGACTCCGGCATCACGGTGAACTGCGTCGAGCCGGGACTGACGGAGCACATGACCTTCGAGGCTGCCTTGGAAGCGGCCCGTGGTGATGATGCGGCGTGGCGGCAACGCGCCAAAGTGACCTGTCACGATATCGCCGAGGCGGTTGCGTATCTTTGTTCTGAGGAAGCGCGTTTTGTTTCTGGAAGCATCATACGGATCCCTACCGATCAGAAAGTGCTTCCACGCTAGAAGTGGATTGTCCACATGAACGCAACATGGAGGGTATCTTTCGTGTTCGCCAACCGATACTTGTCTCTTGTCTTGTTTATCGTGTCCCCGGCGGTATATGCCCAGCCCACCGGTTTCCCCGGTTTGCCCTTGGAGGTGGATGCGGAGAGTGG
>JADLCA010000639.1 GCA_020847495.1 Candidatus Hydrogenedentota bacterium
CGAGATCCCCAAGGGGTTCCACCTTGACACGCTCCAAGAACCTGCGGCACGAAGAGGCTGCGACGGACGGCTCCGACGGAAAAGGGCTCGGGCCCACTCCGGTGCACTTAGAATATGAATCCGGGCGAGTCTACGGCAGCTCCGTGTCGCTGGCCATTTCGTGTATCATGATGGCGCCGTCCTCTATGCTTCGCTTCTGGTGACGGGAATACGTGGAGCGCTTGGCGTATGGCAGAACAATTGCCCCTTCATGATTAGGATGGAATGTCGTGGACGGCGCACTCGTGAGTGATTCATACCGTAAGTGAGGACAAATGACAAAGTCTGAAGTGGACACATTGCTGGCCACCTACCGCGATGGCCTGTTGAATGACACGCTGGCCTTTTGGTTCCCGCGTTGTGTGGATGAGGAATGCGGCGGCTTCATGACCGCGCGCGACCGCGACGGCTCCCTTCTCGACACAGACAAGAGCATGTGGCAGCAGGGCCGGGCCACGTGGCTCCTTTCCACGCTCTACAACACCGTCGAGAAGCGGCCCGAGTGGCTGGAATGGGCGCGCCGCGGCATCGCGTTCATCCGCCGCCACGGGTTCGACAGCGACGGCCGCATGTTCTTCCAGGTCACCCGGGAAGGCGCGCCCTTGCGCAAGCGGCGATACATGTTCAGCGAGGCATTTGCGGCGATGGCCTTCGCCGCCTATGCAAAGGCAACACAGGACGATGAATCCGCCGATCAGGCGAGGCATCTCTTCGGCCAATTCCTTCACTACACACGCACCCCCGGACTGCTGCCGCCCAAAACGATTGTGGAGACCCGTCCGGCAAAGGGATTGACCAATCCCATGATCGCCATCAGCATGGCGCAGGTTCTCCGCGCTCATCTCGAGCAGGACGAGGGCTATTCGGCGGAAATTGACCGCTGTATCGATGAAATCGCGACCGACTTCGTGTGCCCGGAACACCGCTGCGTGCTGGAAATGGCGGGACCCAACGGCGAGTTCATTGACCATTTCGACGGGCGCACCCTGAACCCCGGCCATGCCATCGAGGCCGCCTGGTTCATCCTGCATGAGGCCCGTGTCCGCGGGGGCGACAAGACCCTCATCACGCTCGGTTGCCAGATCCTCGACTGGATGTGGGAGCGCGGATGGGACCCTCAATACGGGGGCCTGCTCTACTTCGTTGACGTCAAGGGGTTGCCCGTGCAGGAGTACTGGCATGACATGAAGTTCTGGTGGCCCCACAACGAGACCATCATTGCCACACTCCTCGCCTACCATCTGACAGGCGAAGAGCGCTATGCCGCCTGGCACCGGCAGGTGCACGATTGGGCGCACGCCCATTTCGCAGACCCGGATTATGGCGAATGGTTCGGCTACCTGCACCGCGATGGCCGGGTCTCGGTTCCGTTGAAGGGCAACATGTGGAAAGGGCCGTTCCACCTGCCGCGCATGCAGTGGTATTGCTGGCAGCTGCTCGAGCACATGTGAGTGCCAACGAGAACGCGCCCGCTGCGCGCGTGTACATCGCTCGCGCTATCGGGAAAGCGCCACGCGCGCCGACTGCTTCCAGGATCGCAGGGCCCCATCCACTACCCGCATGGATACCAACGCGTTTTCGCAGGGACTCTCCGGGCCCCGCGTGCCCTCTATCGTGTCGAGGAACGCCTGATGCTCCGCAACGAACAACTCGTCGCGCTCGAACTGAAACGTTTCGATCGTCTGCGCGTCGCGTTCCCGGCTGCCCACTCGCAGGCTGTTCGACTCGGCATCGAGCAGGGCCCAGGCCCGGTCGCCCACGACCTCGTACTCGTGCCGCTGCGGCGCCTGCACGTAGTTGATATGGATGGCCGCCCGGAGCGCGCCCTCGTAATCAAGCACGATATCCGCCACGTTCGGATTCGAGGTGAGCGGCAGTTCGCCCCCCTGCGACGCGCTCATGTACACCCCCGCCGGTTCGCATCCCGAAAGCCAGTGCAGGATGTCCGGCTGGTGCACATAGTCCATGAGCAGCGCGCCCTCCACATGGGCCTGATGCCGCGTCCGGGAACATGCCAGCGTGGCGTATGTGCCCACGCGGCAGTGCATGTGCACGATGCGCCCCAGCTCGCCCGCGGCAATGAGCGATTTCAGCCGGCGCAAGCCCGGGTGGAAGTGCAGCGTGAATCCGAAATCCACAACGCTGGACGCGCGAGCCGCCGCCTCTGCCATGCGCAGCGCGTCCGGCAGACTGTCGCTCATTGGCTTTTCACACAGCACATGGATACCGGCCTCAACCGCGGCGATGAGTTGGTCCGCGTGACACGCATGCGGCGTGGCAATCACCACGGCATCAGGCAGCGTGGCCAGCATCGCGCGGTAATCGTCAAAGCATGGCCGGTTGCCAATTTGCGCGACCGCATCCGCAAGACATGCCGCACTGGAGTCGCACAACTCGACCCGTAGCTCGCTTCGCCGCGCCAGCAGCCTGGCATGTCGCACACCAATGGATCCGCATCCCACGACAACGATACGCTTCACTGCCATATGCTGAACCCGCCATCCACGACGAGGGTGTGCCCGCTGATGTAGTCCGACGCGGGTGACGACAGAAACACCGCCGCGCCCTTCAGGTCCAGCCCGTCGCGGCCCATGTGCCCGAGGGGTGTCCTCTCCGAATAGCTTTCGACAAATCCCTGCGGCAAGTCGCGCGGGCCAAAACCGCCCGGCGCAATGGCGTTCACGCGCACACCCATGGGCGCTAGCAGCGCGGCCAGGTCCCGCGTCATCCCCAGCACGCCCGCCTTGGCCGCGGCATAGTCAACGGCCTGGCCCGCCATGCCGTTCCGTTGGTACATGCGCCGGTCCCGGCCCACCAGGGCCGCAATGGAACTGATGTTGATGATTTTCCCGTACCCTTGCTCCGCCATCAGACGGCCGAACGCCTTGCAGCAGAAGATCGCTCCGGTCAGATTCAGGGCAATCAATGCCTCGATATCCTCCGGCGACCGATCAAACAGCGGACCAGGAGTTCCTGGCGGCGTGCCGCCCGCGTTGTTGATCAGAATATCGACGTGTCCTTTCCAGGACCTCACTTTTGCCGCCAGCGCCTCGACGTCCCCATACCGGCGCACGTCCAGGCCTTCGCCCAGCATCTGCCGATCACAGCGCGCAGACAGCCTCGCCGCCGCTTCCTCCGCATGGTCTGCGAAACGCGAAGTAAGCATCACATCGCACCCCGAGTCGGCCAAGGCCTCGGCCATGTCATAACCCAGGTTGCGCGCTCCCCCGATAACCGCCGCCACCTTGCCGTCCAATCGAAAAAGGTCCATGAAGACTACGCACTCCTAACGATTCAATGCCCAGTCCAGTGAAAACTTGGCGAAGGTGACGGATTCATACGGCGTCTTGTCTCCGCGCTCGTAGAGAATACCGACTTGGCCGTCCGGCAGCACTGCCATGCTGGAGTATGCCGACGGCCCCTCGTGCAGCACCATCCGGTGCGGCCAGGACTTCCCTTCATTCGGACTGACCTTGATGGTCATTCGCTGCCGTTCCGTGTCGGCGGGGTTTGAGAAGAGCAGGTAGTTCTTCGTGTCGGGGTCGTACCACGTGAGAGACGCCTGGCATACGGAGTCGGTCAACTCCGGGTGATGCTGATAGTCGACCCACGTGGCCCCGCAATCCGGCGACGTGGCCACCGCCCGCAAGTGCTTCCCGTAATGATTCCGCATATTGCCTATCAACTGGCCGTTGCGCCCCTGCACCAGCATCCACTCTTCGCTGCGCTCGCCCGCGGGACCACCCATCTTCCAACTGCCGCCGTGGTCGTCACTGAAGATGAAATGACTGTATAAGACTTCGCCGGACTTCCGGCTCAGCGGGAAGTACAAGCGCCCGCCATCATCCTGAGAGCCATTGCCAGGCGAGGACCATGCCGCGTCCCATGCGGGATTCTTGACGTCCGCATTGATGTTCCGCGGCGCGCTCCACTGCTCGCCATCATCATCGCTGTACATGAGGTGA
>JADLCA010000640.1 GCA_020847495.1 Candidatus Hydrogenedentota bacterium
AATACCTCAGCACGCCTCCCAGCAAGGCGCGGTTGCGTCAGCTCGCGGGCATGGTAAAAGGCGGCGCGCCGGCCCTGCTCCGCACCAAAGAGGACCTGTGCAAGGAATTGGGCCTCTCGGCTTCCAGTCCTGCCGTGAAGATCATCGACGCCATCGCGGAGCACCCCATTCTCCTCGAACGGCCCCTCGTCGTCTGCGGCGACAAAGCCGCCATCGGCCGCCCGCCGGAGGCGGTGCTGGAAATCCTGTGAGGCGGTGGCTACGACCTCAGACGCCTGCCACGACACTCGGCCTGAGCATTCCGCGCGAGAGTTAGCGCGTCACCCTCACGCCCCGAGTAGCGCCTTCAAATATGAATTCAAGAACACTCCCTTCGGGTCCAGTCTTTTTCGCACAGCCCGGAACTTGTCCCATTCCGGGTAGAGTTTGGCCAGTTCCTTGGCCTTGAGGCTGTGCAGTTTGCCCCAGTGTGGGCGGCCATCGTAGCGGCGGAGAATGCGTTCCCCGCCATCAAAGTAGTCCTGGTAAGGCATGCCCTGGAACATGTGGAGGGAGATGCACACCGAATCCCGGCCGTAGCATGGGCTCAAAGGGATGTCGTCGCCTTTTACGTAGCGGAACTCGATGGGAAAGTTCACGGCGATCCCTTCCTTCTCGATCCAGGCCTTGAGTTCGCGCATGGCCTTCACCCCGTTCTCGACGGGCAGGGCGTACTCCATTTCATTGAACTTCACCGAGCGCTTCGTGGACAGCAGCCGATGGCCCGAATCGATCTCCTCGCATTCGGTCAGGTGACGCGCGGCCAGCTTGCTCATGGCCGGGCAGCGGGTGGGTTTTGACCGGCAGCGCCGGCTGATGACCCCGAAGGCCGTATTCTCGAGGAGGGTATCCGTGTACCACTTCCTCATCGCGTGGCGCATGGGCGCGGCTTCAGTCTCGTTCAAGAATTTCAGTTGCACCGTGTCCGTATGCGGGAAGAGGTAGAACTCGAAATTCCGGTTCGCGTGGGCGTAGGCGTCCGCCTTTTCCAAGGTCTCTTCAAAGTCACCCTTTTTGCGGACGTACGACAGGCGATAGGCCGGGAGCAGCCTCAAACGCACATCCGTGATGACCCCCAAGGTGCCCAAAGACACCAGGGCCGCCTTGAACACCTCCGGCTCCCGCTCTGCCGAGCACTCCAATACCTCTCCGGACGCCGTAACCAGCGTCAGGCTAATCACCTGGGTGGAGAGACTTCCGAAGTTCAGTCCCGTGCCGTGGGTGCCGGTGCCGATGGCCCCGCCGACGCTCTGGCGGTTGATATCCCCGAGGTTCTCCATGGAAAGTCCATAGCGCTCGAGCACGTCATTCAGCTTCCACAGCTTCGTGCCCGCCCAAGCGTGCGCCTCACGGGTCCGGGTGTCCACCTCCATCAGGCCTTTGAGATGGTCCAGGGAGATCATGACATCGTTCGTCTTGGCCAGGTCGGTGAAGGAATGGCCGGACCCCACGGGCCGTACAGTCTTGCCCTCGCGGGCAGCTTCCCGGATGACGGTGGCGACTTCGTCTATACTCCTCGGCAGTACATAACGGCCGGGTGCGCACTGCACAGACCCCGACCAATTGCTCCAATAATGCTTGCTCATAGAATCCTCATGTGACAGGGAACCGGTAAGGATACCGCGTTCTTGGGGTTTGATTCAAAGACGGACTGTCAGTCGCAGGCGCCTTGGGAATAAGCAATTCGGGGGTCGTGTCCTATTGAAGGGAGCACTACCAGGGCTCCCAATAACCTCAGGAGTTGTAAGTGCCATGCCGTCATGGTTTTCCAAAGTTTTCAAGAGTGAACCCGCCAAGCCGAAGCCAGTTATCCAGGCCCCCGTCCGCGATATACGGAGTGGGGGAATCGACCTCGCGGACGACAAACCGCCTCCGGGCCGCCACACGCCGCGGAAGGTTGTCTATGCCCCGGTCCTTAAAGACGCGGGCGGGCAGTCCGGCAGGAGTCCGGAAGTCCGCATTAAGGCGCGCGTGGAAAAGGGAAACCGTGCGTGCGCCTTCCTGCTGGACCGGCCTGTCCTGGAGGGGTACTCCGCTTGGTTTCCCTACGCCGAGGCGGCCACCGAGTCGCCTTTGGCCCAGGCGTTGTTCGCCATTCCCTCGGTCGATACGGTCTTAATCCACGGGTATACCCTTACGGTTGCACGGAAGCCGACGGTATTTGGCGACTGGGACCAGTTGGCCAAGGAGATCGGCTCCGCGATTCGTGCGCACCTGCTTGAGGAGAAGCCGGTGATCACCCATGCGTATCTCGACGCGATTCCACCGGAGGAGACCATTCGCCAGACGCTCCAGCGAGTCATTGACACAGAAATCAACCCGGGCATCGCCGCGCATTCGGGCGCGATCAGGCTGGACCGTGTGGAAGGCAACACGGTCTACATCGAAATGATGGGCGGTTGCCAGGGCTGTGCCGCATCGGACTTGACGCTCCGGCAGGGAGTACATGAGGCGTTCCGGAGCGCCCTTCCTGGATTGGGCGCGATCCTCGACGTGACCGACCATGCGGCGGGCACGAATCCTTTCTATAACCAGCTACCGGCGGGGATGCGTTAGAATGCCCAAGCTCAACACGTTTCAGATCAGCGTGCGAACCGGGGTCCGGGGGGTGGACATGCTCCCGCAGTGGGTCATCAATGGGTTTCCCGTGGACTTTGAGGATGTGCGCGGGTCGACCAAGTCCGGAGATACATTTGAAGCGACGGGTAGTCCCGGGAGTTTTCCCCATACCCTGCTTCTGAGAGGTCCCGATGAAGGTAACTGGGACATCGAGGAAACGCGGATCACGTATTACCCGAACGGGGAAGAGCCGTACACGGTGCGCCTGGGCGCGGTGACTTTGGACGCTGAAAGCGATATGAACTTATGGTACGAACGGCCCCAAGCGGTATTGGATGTTTGACCTTGCTTGGCGCGGGATGAACGGTATGTCAAATGTATTGGCCGGCAAGACGTGTACCCCATGCAAGGGCGGTGTGCCGCCCCTGACCGGGGCACAACTCCTCGGGATGCTGAAGCTCCTGAATCATGACTGGCAGGTCGTGGATGAGCACCATCTGGAAAAGGAATACCGGTTCCCAAACTTCGTAGAGGCCCTCGCGTTTACCAACAAGGTGGGTGCCATCGCCGAAGAGCAGAACCACCACCCCGATATCTTGACGACGTGGGGCAAAACAAAAGTCACGATTTGGACCCACAAGATTGACGGGTTGACCGAAAGCGATTTCATATTTGCCGAGAAAGTTGAGGCGGCCCACATTCAAGCATGAAGGCGGGGCCGGATTCGAGGATAAATGCCTTGTAGCGACGTAACGGAACTGATCCAAGTGACGCTCGACAGCGACGAGCGGTTCGTAGACTATTTCTTCTCCAAGCGCACCTGTGGCCAGGGTGTAGGCGCGGGGAACCTGCTGCTTGAGCAGTTTTGCGGCCGGACCGTCGATGAGATTCTTGCCATGGATGCCGAACGCTTTCTTTCCGAGCATCCCGTGGAGGATGAACTGGAAGAGTTCCTCGGCTTGAAGCATTTCTTCGCCATTCAATCCGTGCTGGAAGTCCTGACCGGCAAAGAGCCGGGCGGCAAGGATGACCCCTGCGCCGCAGCCGAGATTGCCTATGAGGACGGCCGTTTGGTCATCGAAGGGCAAATCGCAGTGGACCTCGTGACGGAGAAGATCAAGGCGTGCGGCAACTGCAGCAAGTGCGGCAGGTCGAAGAAGGCGAAGGTCGTGTTTGGCTGAATCCGCGGGCGCGAAGTCCGCGTTGCCCTTGTGCTAAAATATCGCAAGCCATGCCCGTCGTTTCCCAGTACGAGACGCGGCCTTAATCAATCACAGCATTCATTTCTGAGGAGTGATTTCTCATGGTGTTGCAGGAGCGCCGGAAAACCGTAGGCGTTATGGTGGGCCACATCCAAGTGGGCGGGGGCGCGCCCGTCGTCGTCCAATCCATGACCAACACCGATACCGAAGACCCGGCGTCCACCGCGCAACAGGTCATCGCCCTCGCGGATGCCGGTTCCGAGTTGGTCCGCATGACGGTCAACACGCCTGAAGCGGCCGCCGCGGTAGCGGAGATCCGCAATCGCGTCCGCGATGCCGGGTGCTTGGTCCCCCTCATCGGCGATTTCCATTTTAACGGGCACAAGCTCCTCACCGAGTACCCGGACTGCGCGGCAGCGCTCGACAAGTACCGCATCAATCCCGGCAACGTTGGGCGCGGCTCGAAGCGGGATGTCCAGTTCGCCACGATCTGCAAAGTTGCCGTAGATCACAACAAACCTGTCCGGATCGGTGTGAATGTGGGTTCACTGAATCAGGAACTGGTCATGCGCAAGATGCAGGAGAACACCGACCAGAACTTGGGCTTGGAATCGGAGGACATCATCAATGAGTGCATGGTGATATCCGCGCTGCAGTCCACCGAGCTGGCGCTTGAATGTGGTCTGCGCAAGGATCAGATCATCATCTCCTGCAAGAGTTCCACGCCATTGCACCTCATCCGCGTCTATCGCGACTTGGCGTCGAAGACAGACCAGCCGCTGCATCTGGGCTTGACCGAAGCGGGCATGGGCACGAAAGGTGTGGCTTGGTCGGCGAGCGCGTTGGGGGTGTTACTTGCGGAAGGCATCGGCGACACCATTCGTGTGTCGCTCACGCCGCGTCCCGGCGGCGATCGCTGCGAAGAGGTCTACGCGGCGTGCGAGATTCTGCAATCACTGGGACTGCGGGCGTTCGCGCCCAGCATCACCGCGTGTCCAGGCTGCGGAAGGACGACAAGCACGGTGTTCCAGCAGCTTGCCGAGCAGACCCAACAGTACATTCGCGCCCAGATGCCGGAGTGGAAACAGCGCTACAAGGGATTCGAGGACCTCAAGCTTGCGGTCATGGGGTGCATCGTCAACGGACCCGGCGAGTCCAAGGCCGCGAACATTGGGATTAGCCTTCCTGGCACAGGGGAAGAGCCGAGTTGCCCGGTCTACATTGATGGACAGAAATACAAAACCTTGACTGGCAATCCTACCCAGCTCGCCGCCGAATTCCGCCAGATCATCGACGACTACGTGTCCGCGAAGTACGGCGAGTCCGCGGAACCTGCGCTGGCGGGCAAGGACTGAGGCAAGCAATCGGCACCAGGAAGCCTGGTCATTGGTCTGGGACAGGCACTTGGTATGCAGAGCAAGACACAGGCGAGGGCGCGTGTGCCACACGCGCTTGCCCCGCACTTCGAGATTCCTGTTCTCTTCTGGACTTGGATTTGCCCTCGGGTTTCAATTGCTACGAAAAAGCCACGATTAGCAGTTAGACGTGTGGCACAGGCACCCTCGCCTGTGTTTTCAATTAGGGTTTCCAAAGCGGAGGGCCTTGCTATAGTATGCGGGACGCTCTCCGCGCGCCGCAGGCAAGCCTGCTCGATCAAAACGGCGGCAAGCCACCGCCCTCCATAGGGTGATTTGTCAGCGCGTATTGCTTCTACGCATAAGCACAATGCGCGCCGCGACGATTGCCCCAAGTGCGACGAGGCCGCCCCACAGCATGCGGACATTTGAAGGTTCTTGTGTCGCCGGCGTGCGGGTGTCGGGCATTGCGCCCTCAGTGCCTTTGCCTGGTTCCAATGGCACTTCGGCGTCCGTCTGAGTCTTTTCCGCATTTACTGCCGCGGGGGACTTTTCAAGGCTGGCTGCCGTCTGGCCTTCCACTTCCGCTGCTTCAATCTGTTGAGCCGCGGCCATGGC
Source organism: Candidatus Hydrogenedentota bacterium (assembly GCA_020847495.1). Taxonomy (GTDB): domain Bacteria; phylum Hydrogenedentota; class Hydrogenedentia; order Hydrogenedentales; family SLHB01; genus JAHDWY01. The sequence goes on from JADLCA010000640.1 coordinate 5,774, forward strand.
ACGCTTACCCGGTTTCGGATGTTTGGCCCCGGTGCCTTGCCTGGCATGATCTCCCAGCAGGCGCACCAGTGTTTGCACGGACTCCTTCAGAGCCTGTTTCTCCTCGTTTTCGCCGGTCTCTTCCACACTTTCAAGAAGCCTCGATATGAGGTCGCTCTGCGACTCGGCCAGTTCCGGGTGCTGCTCCAGAAACGCCTCGATGGCCGCCAGCCGCTCGGACGGTGTCGTATGTTCCCGTATGGCCTGCGCCAACAGACTCAACGCCGCGTTTGCCTGATACGCGTCCACGAGCCCCTTCTCCGATTCCGACAGAGATTCGCCGGCGGGTACGTGGTTTAACACTTCTTCGTACAGCCTGCGTGCTTCGGCGTCGTCGCCTTGCTGCTCGGACAAGCGGGCCATGTTGTAGAGGCTCTCTAGCATGATGGCGTCATCGGCGGGATAATCCTCGATCATTGCCTCATACTGCTCCCGCGCCGCCTCAGGGTCCAACTCCATCGCGCGTTGGGCCGACAATTGCCGCACCCGCTTCATGTAGGAACTCGACGGGTCGTAGGTGGCGATGATGCTCTGATAGGTGTTGTAGGCCGCCTGCGGATTCGGAGGTTCGCCAGTCTCGCTCAGATCGCTTTCGTAGATGAGGCCGATCTGCACTTCCAACTGGATGTTATTAGGCTGCCCGGGATTCGCGTCGATGAGATCGCGATATTGTTGGATTAATGCCTCCTTGCCTTCCGTGCGGGCAATCTCCGGACCCGCCTGCTGCAACTCGGCGATCTGCGCGAGGTACGTGACACGGTCTGCGGCCACCGCTCCGTGGGACAAGCCTCCCACAAGAGCGATGAGCCCCAGGATGCAATAGCAGAGAGTCTTTCGTCTGTCCGGTTTCAGGAAATAGCACATAGCTTATCGCCAATCGTTCACATACCTTACCAGCGATTCTACCATTCCTGACAGGCCGTTTGCCGCAGTGGTGCGCAAGGAGGCAAAACCCCGCGAACATCTCCTTGACATGAGGCACTCCTCCGGCTGTGCTCCTCTTTGCAGGTCCCGGATTCATATTCTAAGTGCACCGGAGTGGGCCCGAGCCCTTTTCCGTCGGAGCCGTCCGTCGCAGCCTCTTCGTGCCGCAGGTTCTTGGAGCGTGTCAAGGTGGAACCCCTTGGGGATCTCG
>JADLCA010000641.1 GCA_020847495.1 Candidatus Hydrogenedentota bacterium
ACGGGGTCAGTCCCATTCAACTGCCGCTTTTAGAATAAAGAGAAACCGCCCCTCAGCCGTCTCGTGCCGAGGGGCGGTCCATCGAATTGCCTGCTGTCGCGGCCTACTCCCGATTCAGCGTGGTACCTTCAAGGATGAGGTTCTTCCCATCCCATGTGCCGTTCTGACTTGTCATCCCGATGGAAAGGTCGACGATCCCGTTGTCCACAGAATAGACGGTCAGGACGGGATCCGCTTGGTCAGGATTGATGACCTGGAGGTTGGTCTCATCTTCGAAATAATAGATGACCTTTGTGTCGGGATTTGTCCACCGGGTCCCGGCAAGTTCGGCTGCGGATCCCGGTTCAGCGGGCGCGTTGAGGTCCACGGTGCCGCTTCCACCGCAGCCTGAGCACAGGAGACATGTCCAAACTGCCATGAGCATCAGACAGGCCTGAGCGTCAACTCGTGAATGGCACTTCCGTATCGTGCGTCCCATTTTCTGCTGCTCCTGCTTGTTTCGTGGCAGCTCACCGAAATCCCGGTCTGCCGTCATGGCCAGACGGCAGACCGGGCTCTTCACTGTGTCAATCTCGCCGGACGAACTGCGCCAAGCGCAGACGGCATGCCTCCCCATCAACCTGGGTCTACGGCGCCGTCAAAGATTGCGTAGGACTTGTTGACCGGATGCTTGGTCGGATACTTGATGAACTCCACGTGGCCGTCCATGTACAGGACATTGCTCCCGCCAGGAATGTGGTTGAAACTCGCAGGACGCGTGGCCAGGCGATCGTACATCACGAAGATGGTGCTTTGAGCCTGAGCGCTCCCGGCCGGGTTGTTGATGTCCGTAATCACGAAGCGCTCAATGCCTTCTCTGAGCCGGTTGACCGTGGTTCCGCCGCTGTTGCCTGCACCGGCCGGCACCGAAACGCCGCCTCCCGCCGTGACGCCGTTCAAGTTGTTCACGGCCGTCAGCGCCGCCGCGGGCGGAGGATTCGAGACCGCACCCGTCAGGATGGTCAGAACATTCGACGCCACAGCCACGTTGACCGTCCGCAGCCATTGGACAACTTGCACCGACGATTGGAGTCCCGCGGCCGGCTGGGCGACACCGAGCGGCGCCAGCGGCGCCGTGCCGTTCCGGATGTCTTCCTGGGGGTCAGTGTCTTTGACCAAGTCAAACAGGTGCCCCGTGTACCCGTAGCACGAGTCAATCGCCCGCGCGCAGGAACCCCCGTGATTGCACCCCCGCCCCGCTGCGGTCTTCCACGTGGAAGGATAATTGAAACCTCCGCGGTTCAGCAGCGAGGCGCCGTTAGCATCATTGAAATCGTCCGCCGTCGCGGACGGTTTGGATGGACAAATGATCAGATTGCCATCCGTCAGATACTCGGGGTACAACGTGTAGGTATTAGGCCCAAACTCGTACAGCACGGTCAGCGATCTCGTGTGCGTTGGGAAATCAACCTGGTTCGCGTACATGGCGATCGGAGGGAACGTCTCGCCCTTGCTTTCGCCCGTGTACATCTTGAAGATCAAGCCCCACTGCTTCAGATTGTTCGCGCAACTGGCCCTGCGCGCCGCTTCTCGCGCCCGAGCCAACGCCGGCAACAGGATTGCCGCGAGGATGCCGATGATCGCAATGACGACCAGCAGCTCGATTAAGGTGAACCCCTTCGTCTTTCTCATAGCTACTTGCTCCCTCTTGATGATGACTGCCGCCCGCACTTCTCACAGACATGACCCACACGGCCATTCTGGAAAGGCCAAACTCGCACCAGCTCCATGGAGACCGCGTCCAGAAACCAGATTCATACACCTAAGTGTGAGGCTGAACGTTCACTACCGACATCGTTGTCTTTTAGCAATCTAACATGAGGATCGGATTCCTGTCAATACGCGTTTTGCTTAGTTTGGGACGACCTTCTCGTGTCTTTATTATACATCAAAAATGCCTCGTTTGAATATGGAACAAAGACGCGTGAGTCCGCGGCATTGGATAAAAGAAAATGATGGCCGCCCCCCCAAAAAAGCTCCCAGCTCTTCGTGAGCGGGGTCGGCCACAGACATGGCATATCCGCAACGAAACGAAGGGGATCGACCACTAACCCGCATATCTCAGTGCGCCCCGCGTAGCGGCGGTGAGATATGCGGCTAGCCGACAGATTCCTGATACGCCGTGCGGTGACCGTCCATTTCGGAATGGCACGGCAGAACGCGATCACCCGAATCGGGCACACTTCAGGTTGTCCGGCGCGGCCGCCGGAAGAATGTCCCTCCCCTCAAGGGGAGAAAGCGGGTCAGTTCTTCGTAAGGGCCTTGCCTTCAATAACCAAAGCTTGACCATCCCAGGTGCCACTCAAGGTCTTGAGGCCCAGGGTAAGGTCAATCAGTCCGCCATTGACCTCAAAAGTCCCTGCCTGGGGTTGCGCCAAACCGGGCTTGTTGACATCCACGTCGGTCTCGTTCAAGAAGCTGTACGTGGTGCTGGTCTCTGCATCGGTCCAATTGGTGCCGGCCAGTTCTTGCGCCGTGCCTGCATTGCCCGGGGCCTCCAGGGTGTTTCCCCCACCGCAACCGGACACAAAGATCAGGGCGACAAGGCAGAGCACCAGACCCACACTCGTACAACTGGAACAACCTCTCGTCAAACGGCCTGTCATTTTTGTCAATCCTTCTTTGGCTTGCTGGTGGCACGCAGTTTTCATCAGAAGCCCCACCTGCCCCAGGAGAGGGACAGGCGGGGCTTTTCAAGTCATACGATTAGAGACTAGTTGCCTTCGTTCACAGACGCGTCAAAGGCTGCAAAACCCTTCTGCACGGGAATCTTGCCCGGGAACTTCACGAATTCCGCGTGGCCATCCATGTACAGAATGTTCGCGCCGCCCGGAACGTGGTTGAAGTCCGAAGGAGTCGTGCTCAGACGGTCCCACATCACAAACACGGTGGACTGCGCCTGCGCGCTGCCGGCCGGATTGTTGATGTCGGTAATCAGGAAGCGCTCGATGCCTTCCTTGATCTTGAGTACCGTGGCGCCGCCCGAGTTGCCGTTCGGGGCCGTGACGCCGATGTCACCCATCGTGACGGCGTTGAGGCTGTCCGCTACGGCCGCTGTGCCGCCGCCGCCGGCGATGACCACGTAGAAGGGATAAATCTTCGTCAGAACTGCTTCGAGCCAAAGAGTTGCCTGGGCCGGCCCATTGCCCGCCGCGCCAAGGAGACCCGAGGTAAGCGGTCCAAAGGGCGCCTGCGGATCATCATCACTGACGCGATCCCAGAGGTAGCCCGTGTAGGCGTAGCTCTGGTCGACTGCATTCATGCAGGTACCGCCGTGGTTGCAGCCCTTGCCATTCGCGGCCTTGGGGCCCGTGCCGTCATAGCGGGTCACGCCGAACAGATTCTCGCCATCCGGGCTCGTCCAGTTGTCCGCGTCGCCGTCCGCATCCGACGGGCACGTCAGGATGTTCGGGTCCGTCAAGTACTCGGGATACACTTCGAGCACGTAAGGACCGAAGTTGGCCTTGATGCTCGAATAGTCCGCATTACCCGCGGGGGGTGGAACTGCCTTGAAGAACGTGGACGGCCAGGCATCCTTGTTCTCACCCGAGTACATCTTATAGATGATACCCCACTGCTTCAGGTTGTTCTGGCAGCTAGCCCGGCGTGCCGCTTCGCGCGCGCGCGCCAAAGCCGGCAGCAGGATGGCCGCCAAGATGCCAATGATGGCGATGACGACCAGCAGTTCAATCAACGTGAACCCTTTTGCCTTTCTCATTCTTCTTGCTCCCTCTTCACAATAATTGCCGCCTACTATTTCGCAGACATGGCCAACGCAGCCATGCTGATGAGGCCTTATCTACCCGGGATCGGCTCCTCCCAGGGTCTTAGACCACCGTGTGGAATCCCAAGTTCCAAACGCCGATCTTGACATCGTTGTCTTGCGTAAACTATCATGAATCATTGCATCTTGTCAATACGTTCCGGTATGGGTTGGCAACCATGACATTTCTGCAATTATACCTTGTTTCTCGTGGGTACGTCCAGTGCCACGGGCTGTCGGCGTACTTTCACAGAAGAGGCTTCAGCCGCGGGCTATCCTCGTCCCACGGGACCGAGGAGTCCTGATGACCCCGCATGTGAATCCGAAACGCCCGAATTCCCCCCTCTGGACCATGGAAGCCATCGCCCGGAAAGCCGGGGTTTCCATCAAGACCGTAAGCCGGGTCGTGAACCGCGAGCCGGGCGTCAGCGAAGGCACCCGGTCCCGGGTGGCCCGCATCATCGAGGAAGTGGGCTACCACCCCCACATGGGCGCCCGCAGCCTGCGGGGCGCCGCCCACGACTGCATCGGGGTCACCATAACGGCCCCCATCCCCCTGGTGCCGCTCCAGGAAGACTTCTTCGTCCGGCTGTTCTCCAACTTGTACCGGATCTTCGGGGAACGCGGCCAGTACATCTGCTTTGACCTGAATCCCTATCATCCCGACGGCACCGGGGACTACGCCCGGGGCTTGTTTGAAGGTCGTTTTGCGGCCTGCATTCTCTGCGGGCCCCTGAGCCCCGGCGACACCACTGTAAAACGCATTCACCGGTCTGGCCGGCCCTACCTGGTGTTCGGCCGCCTGGACTCGATGCCGGAGTGCAGCAGCGCCACCGTGGACGTCGAGTCGGCGATGCGCATTTCAGTCGCCCACCTGCTCGAGCGAGGGCATACGCGCATCGGGGTCTTGAGAGGCTTTCACGGCTACCAGCCGGGTGAGGAACGTCTGCGGGGATACCGGCGGGCTCTGGAAGACGCGGGGATCGAGCCCAAAGAGAACCTGATCCAGAACGTCACCTTCGACGCCCAGGTCCTCAGCGCGGCCGTGCACCGGCTCCTCATCAACCGCTCCGTTACGGCGCTCGTCGATGCCAGTGGAGCCGAGGATGCCGCCAGTATCCGCGAAGGATGCCGCCGCGCTGGCCGCATCCCTGGTCAAGACGTTGAAATCGTCGATTGGACCTACACCGACGGCGCGGCGCCCCTAAACGACGCGTGCGCCCACGTCTGGCTGCCCGTCTGGCAGGCCGCCTTCGACGGACTCGAGGAACTGGCGCGCTGGTTCGACGGGGAACGCGAGGGGCCCGTGCAGGTTCTCTATCCGCCCGTGCTCAGGCAAAACCTACCGCAAGCCACCGAGGCGCCGCCACGCCGCCTCTTCGGTCTGGCGGGCACATAGTGCCTGTCACGCAAGAAACGGCGGTTGAATGGGACTGACCCTGTCTTTCGCGCTGGCTTTGTTGTTTACGGATGTCACGCTCTTTTGAAACACGCTTCTGAATCCCCAAACAATATCCTGGAATTGCAGGGTAGACGCTTTCGCTACACGAACTCACGCGGTCTTTGTTAGAGTTCCTGGTCCGCATATCTCACCGCCCCCCGCGTAGCGGACGGTGAGATATGCTCTAGCAATTGCCCGCAGGCTCACTGGATAGGATTTCTCACACGCACAACGTGTAAGCGAGGTGGACGTGCCAGGGTCTTGCAAACTGCTGAATCAACTGGGATTGAGAGATCAGCGGTGTGTGCGTATGACGAATCCGGGCTAGGTCCATCGTGGGGAGAATGAACATGAACACCGCTATACAGTACGTGATGCTTTTCGCCTTGACCTCCTTTGTTTGCGACCCGGCTTCAAGTCAGAATCTCCTTCCCAATGGGGATGTCGAAGACGAGTTTGTGAACCTGCTGCGCCGTGAGGCCAGTCACGCCACCCATGTCGAGGCGCGCAACAGCCGTGTGCCCGCGTATTGGCAGACCAGCGACGGGGTGACCTTGTGTCGCGAAGAGAAGCATGCGGGCGGCGCCGCGCTGCAACTCGAAGCCGGAGAGAATCCCGCCACGGCATCGATTCAATGCGATTACTGGCGCGTGAAAGACCCGGCCATGCCGTTCGGCACTCCGCTCGTTCCTGGCAGGGAGGTGCGCGTCTCGTTCTTCTACAAGACAGCATCCGCGCAACCTGAAGATGCCTTGACTGCGGCAATCACCTTGGGAACCATTACCGGCCTGACTACCGAAACCCACGAAGTAGCATTGGCGCCCTCCGCGGAATGGAAGGAGTACCAGGCCACTTTCACACCGTCCGAGTTGCTTTGGGGAGCGAAAGTGGCCTTCACGCTGACGGGCGGAGCACAAGAGCCGCGCCGGGCCTGGATAGACGGCGTCCAACTCACGCAGGAACTCTCTGACGCGATCAACCTCGTGCACAATGGCAGCTTCGAAGACAGCGCGCCGCAAAGCGCTTGGCCTGCCGCTTGGGAAGCGCCCATCGAAGACGAATGGGTGAGTTGGGTGGGCGCGCGGTTCCGTGCCCCGCAACGTGTGGTCGATGCTTCACGGAGCGGTGCACATTCAATCCGCGCGAATGTCGTGTATGCGGATGTCTCGGGCATCTCTCAAGAGGTTCGTCTGGAGCAGGACGCAGCGAAACCGGTGTTGGTCAGCCTTTGGTCGCGGCTCGAGAACTCCGTGGGGAACCGCCCGCCCGGATACTTCGGATCGGACAATCTCCCCAATCTGACACTCTATGTGTACCACACGGATGGCACCATGCAGGAAGTCTCTCCCACGTTCAGCCTCGGTGAGAGCGATCACGGGTGGGAGTATCTTCGCGGCGGCTTCCTTCCCCGGAAGCCCGTGGAGAAGGTGCGCGTTCAGGTGACCCTGCTGGGTTCAGAGGGCACCACGAGCCTGTGGATTGACGACGTCAGTCTCTATGAACTAAGCGACGCTGCTCCTCTGTCCAGCGAACGCTACGCACCGCCGCGCACCCTGTTTGCGGAGTGGGGTACTCTGCCGGATGGACAGCGGGGCGTTCACGCCGCCAATGATTGGAACAATGTGTATGTCGCCATTCCACGCGTGTCCGGCAAGCCCGAGACGTTGGTTTATCTCAATGCCCACTCCTCAGACGGTTTCATGGACTATCGCCGTCTTCTCTACGCTGTAGTGAGGATTGATGAGAATGGCCACGCCTCGTTCGCGAAAGTCGCGGAGAAGCAAGGATACACAGCCAATGGGATGTATGGCGAAGCTGAGGGGCTTTCCATACAGTCCAGTACCGGGGTGCACAAGTTGACCATACCTTTCCGCTTACTCAACTTGGAAGGCCCGCCGCTGCCGCCTCTTGGTTTCAATATTGAATGGCGCTCTGACGGTGAGCGGATGTTGTGGACCGGCAAGGCCATCAATAGACAGTACCTCGGACGGCTCGTCGCGGCAGTTCCCCGGGGTTTGGAAATTCAATCGCTGCGATTGGGCAATCGCTGGGATCTCGAACCGGACCAGTCTCAGGACTTCGTGACGCATCCCCCCATCTATGCAGGCATGAATTCGGGAGAACTGACGCTAATCAGTCACGACAAGCCAGTTCATGTGAACATTACGGCGGGAGTGACCGGCATGGAGCCATTCCAGGGCACATGCGATCTCGCCGCGGGCGAGCCGCAGACCGTTTCGTTTACGTACGATGTTGGGAGAAAGGCCGGTGTCACCGAGTTCAGCGTGTCGCTACGCGCCGACGGAGCCGAGCCCGTCGAAGTCGTGCTTCCGCTCGAAATCCCTCCGTCGATCGAGCTTGTGCTCGATCAGGAGTTCTACTTCCCCGAGGAAGCAGAGGCCCGCGTCGAGGTGCACAACCGGCTTCGTCCCATTCCGCCCGCCGGTTCCATGCGGGTCATCGTCAAGGACGAAATCACGGGTACCGCCGTGGCCGAGTTCTCATGGGAACTGTCCGAACCGGTGTCGGCCTTCACTTTTCCCCTTGAAAGCCTGCGTGTCAATCCGCTGCCCGTTCAAGACTATACCTTGGCAGTCACCTATGTGAGCGAGAACGGCTCACCCATCGCGTCGCGCACCGATCGATTCGGGCGCCTCGAACGCGCGGAACGGCGGCCCCTCCCTCCCATCAGCAAGGTGTCCGTCGACGATGCGGGACGCCTGGTCATCAATGATGACTTCCGGTTCTTCCCTGTCGTTCCTTCGCTGTCTTCCGACGACTGGCGGGAGGCCCTCGAACTCGGCGCGAACGTCCAGCGCGCGTATTACATCAAGAACAAATCCACGGGCGTGGAGCGGCAGGACATCTTCGCAGACACCAACGAAGCCTGGAACCTTGGGGCGTACACACTCACCATCGGCCCGGGTCCGGAGTCCGTGGATGCGTTTGAAGAGGACCGTGATGCGCTCCTCTCGCACCCAGGTTTTCTCGGCTGCTACGCCAAGCAATTCTACTACTGGGGATCGACGCCGGAATCGGTCGAGTACCGCACGAAGGTCGAGAATCTCATGGCCACGGCGCCGGCTTCCAGGCTGCTCGTCTGGGGTCATCACGATTCGAGTTTCTTGTACGACCTCGGGCGAACCGATTGGCCCGCTCCCGGTCAGCCAGTGGGCTATTGCTACACCAAGATTATGGGGCGTCCCGGCCCCGCGTGGCGCAACGCGCCTTTCCTCACAGAGACCGAAGAAGTACTCGACCGAAGCCGGTTCAAGCTGGGCGAAGTGAACTACTACGTCTCCTGGCACGACGACGAGATAGTCCCCGAACACTTCAAGACCTATTGCTCGATCCGTGGCGACGACTGGCGCGGCGTGCGCTGCGAGTCGTATCAGGCGATCATCGCGGGGGCCAACGGGCTATACCATTATCTCACCGTGCAGAAAGGCGGGTTGCAGCGTCTTCGGGGGTGGTTTCATGAACTCAATTACTTGTGGCCTGCGTTTGTGCAGGATGACGCGGCGAACCGTGTGACCGTCACGCCCGCGGACAGCGCAATTGCCGTGCGTCTCAAGCAATGGAACGGAAAGCTCTATCTGCTCAGCGCGAATTCAGTATCCGAAACGCAGCGCGCAAGCATCATTATCGGCGGAATTGAAGGAATGCGCGTGCAGAAGCTGTTCAATCTGCCAGGGGCCATGGTCGTCGAGGGCAACACCATCTCCGACACGTGGAATGAGAACGATGCCTTCGTCTATGAGATCGACCCCAACACGCGGTGAAATGTGCGGGTAAGTGGTGTCCCGAAGACTTTGGGCGCTACTTCTCTTCCCATCCCGTGGCTGTTGGTTCGATGTAGAGTTCTTCCGGCACTTGCATGCGCGGGTCGATAGGCGCTTCCACCTTGACGTGCAGTGGATGTGTGATAGCTTCCTGCAGGCGCTGCACGTCCGTAAACACGCGATCGCCTTTGCCTATCACCTCGAACGGCAGGTACGCCCACTCTTCGGCAAACACGCTGCCGCGCACGATACGAACGAGTTGCTGCGGGTTTGTGCCTCCGTAGGGATAGGCCAGCGCGCGGGTCCAATAGATCCACGGACCCACCGTAATGTACATGTACGGATTCAACGTGCGTAGACGCCCCTCCAGCCCCGCGCTGGCGCTGGATACCTGAATCCCCGCGAAGCCATATCCCCGCTCGCGATCCAGCAGCGCCAGCCATGGCGTGTCGACGGGCATCGTCCATTCGGTCAGGTCAGGCGCGGGACGCAGATCGCGCGTCTCCACGCGGCGTCCAAGAAGGTCCCACCACGCCGCCTCATTGAAGACTTCGCGCGCGAACACGACCTCCGCATTGCGCAACGCTTCGACGTCCACCTGGTGGCGGACCTCCATCGTCGAGCGCATGCGGAAATAGGGAAGGCCGGCGTAGAACTCATACTCCATCGAGCACAGAAGCTCCGGCATCATCGGCATCTCGCCCCAGCGGCGCGTCCGGAAAACAAGCGGACCTCGAAGCTCCTCGTATTCGTAGTCGTGCTTGCCGGGCAGCCAGTCCGACAGATGCACCCAGGGGCGCGGCGGCGCGTAGCAGTCCGGGTTCCACTGGATGGCCCCATTCGTCTCCTTCTTGTGTTTGAAGGTGGCATCTGGCTTGGCCTTCAGCGTGAGTTCATCCAACATGCCGCTGTCATTGTGGAGCTTCAACCGATAGTAGGCATTCTCGACGGTGAGTCCCGGCGCGTCCCCGGATAAGGCGAGGTCGCTCGCGAATCCGGGTGCGGCCGCCTGCGCGTTGCCATAGAACACGAGGTACACCGCGCTTTCACGGGCGCCAACACTCGCGGGGAAGAGCAGCGTCGCCGACGTTGTGGGAATGTACGTAGCGGGTTTCTGCTTGCCCTTCTCGTCGTACATGGGCAGTTCCACGGAATCCACCAGGGACATGTCCATGACCTGATACGGGACCTCGGTGTGCGTGCCAGCGCGATGGTCGAAACGTACCACACGAATCTCGCGGGCGGGCTCCGTCAGGGTATCGGGATAGAAGACGAAGCTGGCGTACACCGGCTCATCCTTGCGCGCGATTCCGGCCGTTTCGCTGACGACGACGCTCTGGTAATGCGTCCAGGCAGGGTCCCAGTAGCCGCCTTTGTCCGGCGCCTTTCCTTCAATAGAAGCCGCGCAGGCTGCGCCGTCCTTTCCGCCCAGGTTCAACGAAATGGTGATTGCATAAGTCTCGCCTGCGCGCCAGTCCAGGCGGCCGACAAGCGTGGGATGCGCATAGGTGGTTTCCGGCCGCGTGCTCTTGAGACCCCTGGCGATGACCATGCGCCGCCGTTCGCGGGGCCTGTCCGGATCGAGTTTCTCATCCTCGGCCAGCAGGAAGTAATCCAGCACGGGCTCGGAGTCCGCGGCCAATTCCTGGATGAAGACCGTGCCGGCCTTGGGTAGATTCAGCGTCGCGGTGAAGTGGTAGTACGGCGCCGCTGGACACGGCGAGTGGAACTCAAGGCCGCTCAGTGTCAACTCCTGAGCGCCGCTCAACCGGGCCAGCGCCATGGCCGCGCACACAACCATGGCGGCCCGAAGTAAGCACGTGCAGCTTGCCAAACGATGGCGCATGGTCATTCTCCCAGTGGTCCGGATGGTGTGCTCCCGCGCGCCTATCTCAGCGTGCAAACGCCTCAATGACTGATTTCATCGCCATTAGAGGAAAGGCGCTTCAACATTCCCGCGATGTCGCTGACTCCGCGGATAGCGACGTACACGGTTATTGTCGAATACCAGAGTACGCAGGCCGTGGTCATCAACAACCAGAACCAATGCTCAGGCATATCAATATCCTTCCAGGCTTATGCGTTCGATGTTTTAGGTTTTAACAACGATCCCACCACCATCGCGGTGGCGGCAATGACGTAGGTCGCGATGTTGGAGAAGTGAGGCCCGATAACATCCTTCGCGAAATGCCGGGTGGCAGGCACTTGCTCCATGATAAGAAACAGGACGGGAATCGTGGCGCCACAGATGATGGCGCCGGCGGCGCCCCAACTGTTCGCGCGCTTCCAATAGCAGCACGCAACCAACAACACGGCCATACTCGACAGATAGATATTTCCGGTAACCGTCAGGTAGTCCCACAAGTTGCCTTGCAGTTGAAACCAAAGTCCATAAAACAGCAGGAAAACGCCGATCAAAGCCACAATCGAGCGGCTGATGATCAGGCCCCGCTTGTCCGACCATTGGCCCTTATGGAAAGGAGCGAGAATGTCGTTGTAAATGACGCTCGACCACGTCAGCATATACGACGAGTCCGTCGACATGTCCGCCGCGAGCATGGCC
>JADLCA010000642.1 GCA_020847495.1 Candidatus Hydrogenedentota bacterium
CACGCCGCGCTCGTCGCCGAAGTTGGGGAGGGTCACAATTACGCCGTCGATCTTTTCGCGGTTCTTCTTGAAGAGGTCCGCGCATTTCTTGGCATCGCCCCAGGTTTCCACGGAACCGAACTTTGTGTCCTCCGGCTTGAGAACAACCACCGGGTAGCCGAGCTTCTTGAGGAGCTTGGTCATCACGGCGTGTCCGTCGCGGGCGAGGATGTCGGGGAAGAAGCCGCGGTTTCCAACGATAAGGCCGAACGTGGTGGGTTTGGTAGGCATGGTGCGATCTCCCTCTTCCGCTGAGTGTGGCGCGCCATCGCGGCGCAGACGCCATGCATTGTATCCGCCGAAAGATAGAAGCCGCAACCAAAGACATTGTGCGCAGATGGCGCGGATGAGTATCGAAGCAGAGGGCGCGGCATGAACGAAGTAGAAACACTTTGATTTGAACGTCAGCACTCCGGGAGGCGTACCGGGTTCTGGGAAGGTAGCGCATGGGAAATCCTGCTTTGGACGCGACTGAGGCGGCAGGTTGGGTGGCGTTTTGTGAGGATTCTTCGAAATCTGTAGAATGGGGGTATTGGGTATGGAGTTTTCGGTTTGATATGGGACCAGTGCCGGGAGCAGAGCAGCGGATGCGCTTCCCGCGGGAGAACTCAGAAGGATTGCATGATGTGGAACGTTTTCCACTCTTTTGCGTATAGAGATGAAGGGGCATTGACGGTGGCAACGCCAGCCATCAGACAGGAAGACACGCCGTGAAACGCAGCAGTACCGTCAGCGGACCGGAGCCAGATCGAAGTGCCGTGGTGACCGGGAACGCGAGAATCCTGCTGATCGCGGGTGCGGCGATTTTCGGCTTGTCCTTCCTGCCGAACATCGCGCTGGGGGTCGCGCTCTGGGGGGACTTCCTGGAGCTGGCCGGCACGGCGTTGCTCGTGGTGGGCGCGAACCTCATCGTGCTGCGGTTGACCAGCCGCCCCTACATTGTCCGGCTCTTCCTCATGGGCTCCATGTTTCTGATTCTGGCGCGCTTTTTCGATTACACCGAGGAGCTGCGGGTCCTTCGCAGCGTGCCGCTTCTTGGAGGCGAAGGATACGCGCACGAATTCGCCCAGCACGTGAGCGAGGGGATCGGGTACATTTGCCTGCTGATCACGATGCTGCTGGTCATGTACGAATTGGCGTTGCTCAACGAGCAGACGGAATCGGAGAAACGCCGGATCAGCGAGTTGCTGCAAGCGAGCCAATACCTGTCGCGGCTGGTTGACCTTTCTCCCGACACGGTCTTTGCGGTGAACTCGCAGGGGCGCATCCAGGTTTGGAATGCAGGCGCGCAACGGATGTTTGGCTACGGCGAGGCCGATGCCTTGCGTCTGGCGTTTCGCGAATTGCTGGTGGAAGGCTTGGAAGGGGCGGGCGAAGACCTCGTGGCGTGGATTGACCAGCACGGGCCGCAAGACGAAGTCGAGGTCGTGGGGCGGCGGCAAGACGGGACCCGTTTCCCGGCCGCGGCGAGTTTTGCGCCGGTCACCGACGACGGCGGAAAGGCGCTGGGCGCGTGCGTGATCGTGCGCAGCACGGAGGCGCGGAAGCGAATCGAGCGCGAGCTGCTCGATTCGCGCGACCTGCTGGCGCGGGCGCTACAGTCCGCGGACGTCGGCCTCTTTATTGTTGACCGCAGTGGCACGTTGCTCGAATTCAATCAGCGGATGGAATCTATCACCGGAATTCCCCGCGAGGACCTCGCCAACCGGCCCATCGCACAAGTGCTGGCGCAACTGCTGCTGAACCCGGAGCCAGTGCGCAAGACCATAGAGGACCGTGTGCTCGGGCAAGGCCAGCACGCGGAGTTCCGGAACCTGGTCCTGAGCCGGGCGGATGGCCAGGCGCGGGTGTGCAATGGCGCCCTGGCGCCGGTGCTGAGCGCCGACGGAACGATCGTCGCCGTGGCGGGAGTTGTGGTGGATGTGACCGAGCGGGAGGCCCTGCACGCGAAGCTCCTCGAAGTCCAGAAGATGGACAGTATCGGGCGGCTGGCGGGGGGTATCGCCCATGATTTCAACAACATCATGGCGGGGGTGCTGGGCTACGCGACGCTGGTCCGCCAGGAGCTGGGACCCGATTCGCCACACCAGCGGCGCATGCAGGCCATTGAAGAATCCGCGTTGCGGGCTTCGGAGTTGACGAATCAATTGCTGACCTTCGCGCGCGCGGGCGTGCGGAACGTCGAGCGGGTTTCCCTGAACGAGGTGGGCGCGGAGACGGTGAATCTGCTTTCACATACCCTGGATCCCAACATCCGAGTGAGGCTTGACGGGGAGCCCGGCCTTGATTTGGTGGAAGTGGACCGGGCCCAGGTCCGCCAGGTGCTGATGAATCTGTGCTTGAACTCGCGGGACGCGATGGGCGAGAGTGGGGAAATACGCATCACGACGCGGAACACGAACGTGGACGATTTGCTTGGCGAGTCGCTGCAGGTGCTCGGGCGCGGCCCGTTCGTCTGCCTCTCGGTGGAAGACACCGGATGCGGGATGCCGGCGGATGTCATCCGGCGGATGTTCGAGCCGTTTTTTTCAACGAAGCAGCCCGGACGCGCGAACGGACTAGGTCTTTCAGTAGTTTATGGCATCATTCAAGCGCATGGAGGCGGCCTCAAGGTGGAATCGGAAGTGGGACGCGGGACAAGGATTGACATTTATCTTCCGTCGGCCGGGCGGGTAGAACAAGGGCAGGCGGGCATGAGTGCCGAAGTAGAGCCTGAGGAAGGACACGACGGGTTGATTCTGGTCGTGGATGACGAAAAGCTTATTCGCACGCTGCTCCAGGATATTCTCGCGATGGGCGGCCACAATGTCATCGAGGCGACCACGGGCGAGGAAGCCCTGGAGGTATACCGGGAGCGGGCAAGCGAAATCTCGCTGGTCATTCTCGACATCGTGATGCCGGGCATGGGCGGGGCGCGCACGCTGGAAATGCTCACCGAGATCAACCCGGATATCAAGTGCATCGTCTCGAGCGGCTACGGCAGCGAGACGCTGGACTCCGGCCTGTTGAACCGCAAAAACACGCGTTTCGTGGCGAAACCGTTCCAGACATCGAGCGTGATCAACACCGTGCAGGAGTTGCTGGAGGCGTGAGGAGGACCGGCGAGGGCGCCGGTCCCACACGGAATGGGGATCAGGGACAGACCCCGTGATTCGCTCCGCAAAGCCTGCGCGAATGACGGGGTCAGTCCCATTTTTCCCATGACTCCCATTTCGGGGATCGGGGAAAGGCCCCGTGATTCGCTCCGCGGGGCCTGCGCGAATGACGGGGTCAGTCCCATTCGGGGTTACTTCTTCGGCCCGATCAGGGCGTTGACCAGGAGTTCTTCAAAGGCGCCCTGGTCTTTCCAGCTCAACGCGCAATTCACGGGGCGCCCCTTTTCTTCGTCGGGCACGGTGTTGCCTTTCTCGTCGATGCTGAGCTTGACGGTCTTCATCTCGCACAAGGATTTGCTGAAGGTCAGGTAGGCGGCGACGGTGTCAAAGAGAATGCTGCTGCTGTCCTGGGGGTGATGCGAGCGATTCGCCCAGAGGTTGTAGTTCTCGATGGTGGTCACGGCGAGGGGGTTCTTCGATGCGCACACGCGGGCGTAACGGTCGCCTCGGATGCGCAAGGCGCCACAACTGTCCAGCGGCGCGTAGGTGATCTCCCACGGGGCGGCGAACACCGCTTGCGCGGCCTTCACATCGCGCACGACGTTGTACTCGGGGTCGGGCGTGGCCTTGCCGTCGTAGCCGACATAGACGCTGCCCGCCATGGACACGACGCGGGCTTTTTGGGCGATGGACGGGTCGCGTTCGAGGGCCGCCTTGATGTTGGTCTGAGGCCCGATCACGCACAGGGTGATGGGCGTGGGCGAGGCCTTGATGGCATCGATCATTGCGCCCACGCCGTCCGCGTGGACGACGCCCTTGTACTCGTCCAAGGTGTATTTGCCGAGCCAGGCGTCCTGGTGGGTCTTCTCGTCGTTCTCGCGGACGCCGGTGCCGATCGGGATATCGGTCCTGCCCATCTGTTCGAGAATCTTCGCGACCAGACGAGTCTTTCGCTCGGTGTCGCTGGTGGCGGTGACGATGAGTTTCACGTCCACCTGCGGTGTGCCCAGCAGGAAGGCCAGGGCCCACGTATCGTCGATATCATCGCCCAGGTCCGTGTCGAGAATGACCGGCACGGGGGCCGCCGCGGCGGTCAACACAAGAATCGGCGCTAACAACAAATGGCACATGATCGTCACTCCCTTTCACGCATGGCCGTGGCGCAAACTGCCCGGCATCCAGTGGTGAGCGTACCCGTCGGCTACCCACGGGTCAACCTCGACTCCGGACGTGCGTTGCCATCGGATGGCATGCCCAGTACAATGACCTCGGGGATACCTGGACGTCGTGGGCGCCGGAGGTTTCTTGTGAAGATCCTGATTGCGGAAGATGACAGCGTATCGCGCCGGATTCTCGAAGCACACCTTGCGAAGTGGGGGTATAAGGTCGTCGCGGTGGCGGACGGGGCCGAGGCATGGGACGTGCTGCAGCGCCTGGATGCGCCACGGATCGCCGTGCTCGACTGGGTGATGCCCCAGATCGACGGACCCGAACTGTGCCGCCGGATTCGCGCGGCCACGGACAGGCCCTTTACGTACATCATCATCCTCACCGCCAAGGAGCGCACCTCGGACATTGTGGAGGCGCTGGACGCGGGCGCCGACGATTACCTCACGAAACCGTATCACGCCGAGGAGCTGCGCTCGCGCATTGGCGCCGCCACGCGGATCGTTCACCTGCACGAGCAGCTCGAAGAGGCCAACGCCAAACTCTTCATGATGGCGCGCACGGACGGGCTCACGCGCATTTACAACCGGGCGGCCATCGTCGAGCGGCTCGAACAGGAGATTGCGCGGTCCCAACGCGACGAGACGCCATTCGCCGCGCTCATGCTCGACGTGGATCACTTCAAGCGCGTTAACGACAAGCATGGCCACCTGATCGGCGACAAGGTGCTTGTGGAAATCGCGCAGCGGCTTTGCGCCGAGTGCCGCCCCTACGATTCCACGGGGCGTTTCGGGGGCGAGGAGTTTCTCGTGGTGCTGCCGGGGCCGCGCTTCGAAGACATGAGTTCCCTGGCGGATCGCATCCGGCAGCGCGTCAAAGGAACGCCCATCGCCGCCGATGGCCAGCGCCTCGAGGTGACGGTGAGCACCGGGGCTGTGTGGGTGGATGCGGGAAAGAAGCTTGGCGTTCAAGAGGTGATCAAGGCTGCGGATGACCTGCTGTACAAGGCCAAGGAGAATGGCCGCGATCGGGTGGAGGCCGCGCGCTGGACCGGCACGTGAGTAGCACCCCGTCTCGGAACGGCCCCGCTCTGGTACTGCCTCGCTCGCCGAGCGCGGCAGCACAGCGCTCCGGTTCCGTGAATGCATCCCCGGCC
>JADLCA010000643.1 GCA_020847495.1 Candidatus Hydrogenedentota bacterium
AGTCCGCAAGTTATTCAATATCAATGTTTTACGGACAATGGTAATCATGTAGCCATAATGCGGGTTTGCCTGGACCGTGTGCGGCATCCAGAAGACCAGTGATTCTGTAAATAGTTTGACTTCATGAGGATAAGCTAGCCAATCCACACCGGGTAAACCCTTCTGTCAGACCCTGAAACCGAGTGACGAGAACACAAGGAGCGCTCCACACTCCGGGAGTATCTGCCAGCGTGACACATTCCAGATGAAGGAGACATCGGCAGGGAAGACCGAAGCAGGTTACGCGCATTGAGTAGGGCGGGATCTTCTCCCGCCCTCTTGGCCCCTCAACGGTGAATTGGGAATCGAGTAAGCCGACACTCGCGTAGATGCCACGTCTTTGACAACCGGAGTTCGGAAAGGTACTGATGCCATCGCAATTAAGAAGGCGGGAACAAATCCCGCCCTACTATTCGCCCCTTTTCAGGTGTTGGCGTGAGGGCGGTGCCACGAGGCGATGGACAGGGCGGAGACGCACGCGATGCTCGGTGCTTTGCCAGCCGGTTGTGATGCAAATACCCTGGGGTTCCGTGCATCTCCCGGCCCGTGGGATGCATAATAGTGGTCCAAGTACTTTGGGGCTGGCGGCGACACGAAATGCCGGGCGTTGCCGATGAGGTTCTTCATTACAGGGTGTAGTTCACTGAGCAGATAGCCTGGGGCGTGGATACACACCGTAAGTATTCGGCTGCTTGTTGTTACGAGACATTGAGAGGATTGAATGACGGCAGAATCTACATTGGAGCGAGAACTGGCGGATTGGCCGGCGGACCGAGTGCGTCGGGCCATCGCACATGCAGAATCGGGCGACGTGGATCGGGCGCTTTCGCGTGAAGAACGCACGCTGTTCGACCTGTGCGCGTTGTTGTCTCCAAATGCGGTAGGACGGCTCGAAGATATGGCGCGCGAGGCGCAGCGGCTCACCCGCTGGCATTTCGGACGCACAATCGGCATGTACGCGCCCATCTACATCTCCAATATTTGCGGCGCGGACTGCACGTATTGCGGCTATGCCGTGCGCTCCGGCAACCGGGAAAAGCGCCGGACGCTGTCCGAATCCGAATTGCGACAGGAGTGTGAAGCACTCGCGGCGCTGGGGTACCAGAGTGTCCTCTTACTCACCGGCGAAGCCCCCAACGCCGTCAGTCCGGGGCAGATTGCAGATGCCGTATCCGTCGCACGCGAGTACTTCCCTTCCGTAGCGGTCGAGGTCTACAGCCTCGAGCAGGAGCAATACGAAGAGTTCTGCCGGCGCGGCCTGGATGGCGTGACCATCTACATGGAGACCTACGACCGGGAGACCTACGGCCGGGTCCATCTGTTGGGGCAAAAGAAGGACTACCTGTACCGGTTGAACGCCAGCGAGCGCGCAGGCAGGGCTGGCGTGCGGCGCTTGAGCGTGGGGGCTTTGCTGGGTCTGTTCGACTGGCGCGTGGATGGATTCTGGACTGCGCTGCACGCGCGATACTTGCAGCGGACCTGCTGGCAGAGTTCGATCTCCATATCGTTTCCGCGCTTGCGGCATGTGCCCGAACGCTTTCACATTCCCGCGCTCGTCACGGATAAGGAACTGGTACAACTCATCCTCGCTGCACGCCTGGTGTTGCCGGAGGTCGGATTCAACCTCTCCACGCGCGAGCGCCCGGAGTTCCGAGACCGCCTCATTCCACTCGGCGTGACCATGATGAGCGCGGGGTCGTCCACGCGCCCAGGCGGCTACGTCACCTACGGCGAAGAAACGCTGGAACAATTCGAGATCGAGGACCCGCGCAGTCCCAGTGAAGTTGCTGCGGCCATTCGCCGCGCGGGATACGAGCCGGTATGGAAGGACTTTGATTACGCATTCGACGCCACGTCCCGTGCGGAAGGAACATAGGCATGGTCGTAAAGGTCAATGGGGAAACTAGAACCTTGGCGCCGGGCGCCACGGTCGCGATGCTGCTCGAGGGACTCGGTCTGGATGCCTCCGTCACCGTCGTTGAACGCAACGCGGATATCCTGGAGCGCTCCTCGTATCCCGACACGATCCTTGCGGACGGCGATGTCCTGGAACTGATTCGTTTTGTCGGGGGGGGATAATGAATCTGAGCGAGCGGCTTGCCCTTTTCGATCGGCCGGACCTGTATGTGGTGATCACCGAGGCATTCTGCGGAGGAAGACCCGCGTTGGATGTCCTGGATGCGGTCCTCGACGCGGGTGTGCGTCTGATTCAGTTCCGCGAAAAGGACCTCGACGAGTTGGAGCTGTTTCTGCGAGCGAGTCAGTTCCGCGAGCGCACCCGGGAGTATGACGCCTTGCTGATCATCAATGATCGCCTGGAGGTGGCCATCGCCACGGAGGCGGATGGGGTCCATCTGGGCCAGACCGACACGCCCGTGAATGTGGCGCGCAGCATCGCGCCGGAGCTGATCATTGGG
The DNA here is from genome assembly GCA_020847495.1 of Candidatus Hydrogenedentota bacterium. Taxonomy (GTDB): domain Bacteria; phylum Hydrogenedentota; class Hydrogenedentia; order Hydrogenedentales; family SLHB01; genus JAHDWY01. Next base: position 2,457 of record JADLCA010000643.1, read on the forward strand.
GCTTCTTCGCACAATCTGGACGAGGCACTCGAAGCACAGGCGCTTGGCGCATCGTATGTGAACATCGGGCCCATCTTCGCCACGCAGACCAAATCCGTCCCCACGGGTGCCGTTGGCCCATCCATGATTGACGCAATCGCGCCTCGCCTTACGATACCCTGGACGACGATGGGCGGCATCAAGCTCCACAACATCGACGAGGTTATCTGTCGCGGCGCCAGGCGCGTCGCAGTTGTGACCGCTGTCACCGAAGCAGAAGATGTGTGCGCTGCGGCACGCGCGCTCCGGGAACGGATCGTCTCGTTTCACGCGTGAGTTCCGCGGGTCTCTTGCATGCAGACAAACTTGTGGTACCATCGGAGCATCGCTTTTGGTGAGTAGTTTGCTCGTTTGAGGATTGCGCGTTGGGAAATATGGATCGAGCCGCGGAGATGCGGCGTCATGAGCCTCTGCTTGCGCGTTTGGCCGCGTCGCGCACCGAGTTGGTGATCGTCGTTGGGCCGCGCGAAGACAGGACCGACACCGCGCACTGGACGGGGGCCGTCCTGAGTGTGAACGGCAGGGTCAAAGGTTTGC
>JADLCA010000644.1 GCA_020847495.1 Candidatus Hydrogenedentota bacterium
AGCTGGGCGAGGTTCTTGCCCTCGACATACTCCATGGTGATGAAATGCGTGCCGTGCCATTCAAAGAACGAATGGATCGACACGATATTGGGGTGACGCAGCTTGCGGGTCAGCAGGACCTCGCGCTTGAGGTCGGCAATGGCACGGCGGTCCCCGGCAAAGGCCTGATTCAAAACCTTGCACGCTACGGGCTCGTTGTGCAACAGGGAATCGCGCGCGAGCCACACATTGCCCACCGCGCCGCGTCCCAGCTTGCGCACGAGCCGGAATCGCTCCGCGAGCAGATGGCCCGGCGTCAGGTCCTCGTCCGTCTGGCTCACGCCTCTTCCGCCCCCCATTGGCGTCAAGGATAGGTCCCTCTTCCCCGCTGCCCAAGAAGAACCCTCGGGACGGTGGTAGAAAGAGGCCCCGGTCCACCCCACTATGGGGCGGCAAATGTGGGTTTCAATCAAGGCAATAGTGAGAAACCCGCCCCAAGATGTAAAGTGAGTCTAACAAGGCATCGAAGGGCAGTCAATCTGCACTCGATATGAATGAATGCGAGTCTCCGAAACTCGTCCGTTTTCTCAGGCGAGTTGAGTATGCCGCCGGAAGGGGCTATCCGGCCCCGGCACCCGGCGGCGGGAGGTGCGGATATGAGTACGGCAATCCGATTCAAGGCGAGCCAGACGTGTGGCTTGTGGAAGTGCGTACGCGTACTCTCCATTGTGGCCGCGATGTTGGCATCTGCAGCGTGGGCTGAAGACCTTATGCACGCGCGGATAAGTCACGACTCCGGAGGCGCCCTGGTCAAGGGAACTGGCGACCAGGAATGGAGTTACGCCACCGTGAACACCTTGATCCTGCCGGGGGACACCCTGTGGGTGAACCAGGAAGGCATCCTCGAAGTTGAAATGTCGGGTGGGTCCTTCCTGCGTCTGGCAGACGCCAGCAAGGCGGAAGTTGACCAGTTGCCGCCGAGCGCGAACGTCCTTGCCTGGACGGGTTCCTTCTACGTCCAGCGGGTAAACCGCAGCACGGGCAACTTTGCGTTTCGTACGCCCGCGGCGCGCATCCAGGTCGAGAAAGATACCCAGGTGCGGGTGGACGTGGTGGGCGATGGGGCCACGACGGTGAGCGTGCGTTGGGGACGTGTCATTGTGGACACGGACGGCAGCGTACCGGTGGCCGTCGGCGCGGGGTACCGCGTCTATATAGACCCAGGCCTGCTTCCATCTGAACCCATGCCTTTCGACCGGAGCGCTGAGGACAGCTTCGATGCCTGGAACCGTGAACGCGCCAAGACGCTGGCCCTGGGAGACCGCGGCGTGCCCGCGCCGATTCAGAACACGCAACCCATCGGCTATTCCGATTTGTCCAACTATGGCGAATGGGTCTACGTCGACAACCGGAGTTACTGGCGCCCGACGGTGGTTGTGGACTACGTGCCGTATCGTTCGGGCTACTGGAGCTATGTTCCCTCGTATGGCTACACGTGGGTGGGCAGCTATCCCTTCTGCTATACGACCTCGCATTACGGACGTTGGACGTACAACTCCGGCTACGGCTGGCTGTGGTGCTATGACTCCGTCTGGTCGCCGGCCTGGGCGTATACCGTGCGGTCTGGCGATTACTTCGCGTGGGCGCCGCTCGACCTCTACGACCAGCCCTGCTACTACGGCGGCGCGACATTCACCGTTGGCGATGTGCGGATCAGCATTGGGGCCAGCTCGTACTGCCACGCGTCAGACTTGCTCTACTACGGCCCATGCGGCACCTACCCCGCGTACACGAACATGTTCACCAGCGTCAACGCGGATGACATCTATATCTGGAACATCTATCTCGGCGACCGGTATCGCGATCGGAATCCGTTCGCCGGATCCACGGCGCTGGTGCGGGACTACGCGCCGCAGCGCTCGATTCGCGGACTGGGCTTCGGCACGTCGACGCGCATTGCCGCCAACGATCTGGCCACGCAACTGGAATCCACGCGCGGACGTGCTGTGTTTGCCTCGGGCGCTCCTGGCACGGCTGGCGGCCGCAGCCTGAGGACAGCGATTGACGAAGGCGGCCGTAGTTCGCGCATCCGTTCCACGGCTATTGGCACTGCCGCTGCTCAGGATCCTCGTTCCGTGGTGCGGCGCGCCGAACGCAACACCGCGACTTTGCGCGAACTCGACGCGCGGGCCGACGGGGTCCGCACATTCCAGGCGCGCAACACGCGCGCTCCGTTCTCCGACGCTTCTTCGGCGCCCGCGACCGAAGCGCCACGCGGATCTTTGTCGCGCGCGCTGCGCGACAGCGACACGAACGGCCTGCGCGGAACCACAAACCGCACGCTGGCGCCTTCCGGTGATGCGGGACGCTCGAGCGCATCCATCCGGGAGCGAACACCGGGCACAACGCTGCCGGACATTACGCCGCGCTCCAGTGCCTCGTCCGGCGAACGCACTCCCGCGCGCAGCCTGACGCGCGCCACGCGCCAGCCACAGGAAACGCAGCGTCCGGATTTCTCGCGGACGCTCACGCCCAGCGAACGGGGAACGCCGAGTGAGCGGATGACACTACCGCAAACGCGTTCGACTGGCACCAGCACCCTTCGGGAACGCGCAAATCAGACCGAGCGGACGCCGTCCACGGCCCGGACGCCATGGCCCGCGCAAGGCGAGCGCTCGCCGCTGAGTTCGATGAGTTTGCCGTCGCGCGCAGCATCGCGCGATACGGCGCGGACCCCCGTGCCTCAGATAGACCGCGCGCCTTCGGCAACAACGCGGCAGAGCGCGCCGACCCAGAGCCAGACCTCGACGCCTGCGCCGCGGATCACGACGCCGCGTTTCGAGGCGCCGTCGCAGCGAATAGCAATGCCCGAACGTACCCCGGCGCCGGAGACCCCGCGTTTTGAATCCCCCGTGGAAGCGCCGCGCATTGCGTCGACGCCGTCTCGCGGACGGGACAACGGTCAGCGGATGAGCCTGCCATCGCCGAGGGTCGAGACGCCGCAAATCAACCGAAGCTTGCCGTCGCGTTCGGAAGCGCCAAGCTTCAGCGCGCCACGCAATCTGCCCTCGCGCAGCGAGGCGCCCAGCATCAGTATGCCTTCACGCCCGTCGGCGCCGTCGCGGGTGGAACAGCCGTCACGGCGTATCGAGGCGCCTTCGCTGCCTGCACCGCGCATTGAACGCCCGAGCGTCCCGGACCGCCCATCGTTCTCGCCTCCCGATCGCTCGATCAGTGGCGGGGATCGCGGCGGTGGTTCGCGGTCGGTAGAGCGGCCCAGCTTCGGCGGCCGTGGCCGGTAACGAAAAGAGGTATCAGAACATGCGCACGCACCTGAAACATTGGATGATGGCACCGGTGCTGCTCGCCGCAGTGGTGCTGGGCACGGGCTGCCCATCGGGTACTCCTACGGATGACTCGTATGATGCCGGATTCGAGGCCGGCTTCGCATTGGACGAATGGTATTGGGACGGCTATTACGATGGATATGACACCATCGATTTCACTCCCATCTACTACGATGCGAGCGAAATCCTGTATCTGGATTCGCCGCCGTACGATGCGGGCTATTGGGATGGAATCTGGTACGCGTACAACGACGGGTACTTTGTGGACTACCACTACGCGTTCATCCTCGGCTTCAGTGAGGGCTACGACAACGCGTACTGGCCCGACTACCTGGACTTCCTGGCGTTTGACCAGCATACCGAGTATGAGAACGGCGGATGGGCTGACGGGTACAACGACGGTTACTCCGAGGGGCGTGTCTTTGGCGCGAACGATTACGAGCAGGGCTTGTCCTTTGATTGGCTCGACGCGCTGCTCGACTACGAGTCGGGCACGGACCTGTACTTCGTGGAGGTGGATGTCGGCACGGGCGTGTACGGCCCGGTGACGCTCTACGAATATGGCGTCGATCCGAATACGCTGAAGAAGAATGCGGCCGTGCTCGAACGCGGACTGAGGACCCCGATGACGATTCGCGGCAACAGCCGCGCAAAGGCCATCGACGTCGACAGCTTGAACATGTACCGGACGCTCACAACATCCGCTCAGAATGACCTCAAGGTGACGCCTGACCAGAGCCTGAGAGACTCGATCGAGCTGCGCCTCACGACAAGCTGGCTCCAGCGCGTAAACGCGTACCTGAGCGCCGCCAAGTCCACTAAGACCACCGGCGCGCCGCGCGTCCGCGCAGTGGCCGCCGAATAGGCTTCTCCTCTCCCCAGACGCCCGCCCCCGCCCGTGTACAAGGCGGGGGCGGGCGCGCATTTATCCCACGGCATGTGCTCTGTCCTCCTTGATTCGTTCCGTCAACCGGCTGGTCAAGATTTCTCTCGGCAAATGGGGCGCTTCCGTGTATACTTGCGTTGCAAGGAATTGATCCTGGTGAATGACAGCCAAGAGAAAGGCCTCCACCCGGTGAGGCCAGGTATGTGGCGTGTCATCCCCCCGCGCCGGCAGTCTCTGTCACTTTCCTGAAGTGCCGTCTTGCAGTCTCGCGCCGATTCTCCCGAGGTACGTCCTTAACGCTCCACGGAGATGACCGCATGACGCCATTGGACCTGGTAAGGCTATCGCCATTGATGATGCGCACCCGTGGCGCCTCTGCCGTAAAGGTGGGGCTCATCGATGGCCCTGTCGCGCTGAGCCACCCAGAGCTGGGCGGCCAGCCGATTCGTGTTCTTTCGGGAAATGGAGTGTGCTCCATTGCGGACAGCACAGCCTGCCTCCACGGGACCTTTGTCGCGGGAATCCTCACTGGCAAGCGCGGGTCGACGGCTCCAGCGATC
>JADLCA010000645.1 GCA_020847495.1 Candidatus Hydrogenedentota bacterium
AATCACGGGCGAGACGCCCGTGCCCCATTCCAGTCTCTTCTCTGAATCGGTGTAATCGGTGCAATCGGTGGACAAAGCTCTTCTTCTTTTGGTTGAGGCCGCGTCGCACTAGATCTGTCCGTCCCCTTCCTCAACCGCCGGCGCTTTGAAGCAGATCCTGGAGTTCCTGGCTTGCTTTGACTTGCTTTGCCAGATCCTGCGGGGTTTCGCCGTCATCGTTCATCGCATTGGGGTCGGCACCGTTATCCAGGAGCAGCTTCACAACATCGATCCGGCCCGCCGCAGCCGCGAAATGCAGCAGAGTCGCCCCTGATTGATCCAACTCCTGCACGATACCCGGCTCGGCCGTGATGATCGCTTCGAGCTTACCCACTTCGCCGGTCTTGGCGTAGAGCATACCTTGCGTGAAGGAATCCAGGCTGTTCGCGTCAATGGGAACCTCTTCCGGCCCACTGCTCCCACACCCGGCGAACACCACCGCCAATGCCGCCACGCACACAAGGCCTTTGCTGATTGCATACATCGTCCGCACTATCGACCCTCCTTTAACTCGGTAAGGGGTAAACCCTTGTTTCGCTGCCGAGAATAGGAACCCTTGCGCGCAAAGCCCGCTCAAAGGACGGACTTCGCACGCGTTAAGCAACATACGGTCCCGAAGCGGAAAAGAACACCCACGAGCCAAGCAAGACACAGGCGAGGGCGCCTGTGCCACACTCGCTTGCCAAGCCTTGAAGTGCTCTTCATTTGTTTCAGCCCCGTGTCTTCCCCACAAGCCCTTAAGAAACCCACGCTAGCGGGAATGCAGAAGGACGTGTGGCACAGGCGCCCTCGCCTGTGTCCCAAAGGTTCATGGTTCGCGTTTGAGCCACACTTCCGCCACCTGGCAGCCGCGCCCCGTGGTGTTCATCCACTCCAACTCGAGCACACCGTCCTGTGTCGCCTCACGCGGTATCGCAAAGGTCTGACGCTCCGGCTGTTCCGGCTGCGGCAGCGGGCCGTGAATGGTGTACTTGCCGCCGTTGGCCGTCAATTGCATCGTAGGCCTGAACCGGCCCGTGTACACGACCTGGAGCGAATACGCCGCCTTCGGATCGAGCCCTTCATACCGCACCTTCAGCGGAGTCCCGAACAGGGTCTGCCCCTGATTCAGCCACGAAAGACGCCACGTGTCCCGCCCCTCGACCTCAATGCATTCATCCTGTGCCGATGCAACGAATCCGGGATCATCCGCCCAGCTCTTCTGGCGCACGAGATGGGGCTCATTCGCCGCGTTTCCCAAGTCATCATAGAAGCCACCGGGCCCCGGATCTCCCCAACTCAATACCTCGTTCAGCATCGCGAGGCGTGTTTTGTCATTCTTCTCGGCCAGGATGGCCGCGAACCTTGTTTCAAGCCACCCGCGGTTGTTCAGCGGCCGGTCTACGGCATCGAGTATCGCGCCGCGTTCCCAGTTGCTCGCACCATACTTCTCCACGCTCAACTGCATCCCGATGCTCTTGAAAAGCATGCCCGCCAAATCCTCAATCCGCGCGCGCAACTCGAGCGCGACCGGCTTGGCCGTTGCCTCTGCGAGGATGTTTCTCGCCTTCGCGATGGCGGGCTCGACCCCGGCCGTGGACGCACGGGCCAGTTCAGCGCATGCCGCTTTCTCCTGCTTCGTCTCCGCCTCCAGCCGCTGCTGAATGTACGCGTCGTAGTACGCCCGTAGCAGCGCCATCTGCAGCCGCCAGTTCGTCTCCACGGCTGGCCCTGCCTGCTTCTCGATCGCCTGCCAGAGAGCCAGTGTTTCGCCTACGCCTGCGTTCTTGGGCAGCGGCCCCTGCCAGTTTTGCTCCAATGCCAACAATCCCTTGGCCACCTCATCGCCAAGATCTTCGCCCACGAAATACCGCCCATACTCTCTCAGTATCTCTTCAACAGGCGCATCCGGGTCCCAGCCAAGCGCCGTCCACAGAATCTTGTTGACATCGTCGTTGACCCCGTCTGAGTAGGTGTTGAAACCGATCGTGAACGGCGCGATTGCCTTGAATATATGCGCCATGGCGGCAGGGCGTGGATTGATGGTTTCACGCCCCAACGTGGTGGCGAAGGCCAGGTCCCATTCATTCACCGGATACTGACACTCGATGGAATGTGTGATGTCCGCGTATTGCACGATGGGATACTGCGCCGGTATCTTGCCGCGCATCTCTTCGAGCGAGAGCTTGACCCACGTGCCAAACACGACACCCGTCAGCCACTCCGGTTGCTCGCGATTCAGGGAATCGAAAAGGGTCGCGTTCCACTCGTGTGACATGTCCTCATTCGACAGCCACATTCCCGCCTTGGGATGTGACGCGCGCAAGACGCCCGCCATATCCTTGAGCAATGGCAGCAGGATTTCCGGCGGCGTATCCCCCGGGTCGCCTCCCGGCACGAAAACGGCGTCGATGCGGGCGCATTGTTCAAACAGCGCGCGGCACTTTTCGAGCACGGCCGGCGCTGACTCTGGCGTGATGGTCTTCTCCGAGGGCGCCAGCCAGATCCAGACTTGAAGGCCATACTCGTCCATAAGCTTGCTCAGCTTGATGGCTCGCTCCATGACAGGCTCGGTCATGTGAGGCCCATCTTTGGCCGCATTGTCCAATTGGACGACGAGTTGGACGCCGTTGGCGCCGAAGACGGCCATATCGCACACGTACTGCTCGAACTGCTCGACGGACCACGCATCGTAGGTGTTGGACTTGTTGCGATACCCCAGCTCATGTCCCCGGACCGGATAGCGGGGCGCCGTGGCGATCCGCACGCTGCTGTCCAAGATCAACTCACCCTTCTTCATGTGCAGCAGACGCAGCAGACGCCCCACGGCAAACAGCACACCGCGATCATCCCGCCCCACGAGATGGACCGTGGGCGCGCGACGCGCGGCCTGGTCGACCCAGAGGGCATACCCCTCCGCCTCCTGCGGCACTGCCAGACCCTCGGGCAGTTTCGCTTTCGAGTGCTCGATGGTTTCGAAGACTATCGCCGCGGCGCCGTCCACCGGCAAATCTAGCTGCACCGGAAGCGTGATGCCTGTCCGTTTCGCAATCTCCGACTGGAGCAGTTCCGCATACTTCGCATGCAGCGGCACATCAGTCGAGACAACAATCACGCTGTGGGTCAACTCGAGGGGGACGCCGCCAAGCCCCTCCTTCGCGCTTTGTGCGCAAGCCCACATTCCGGGCAGAACCACTACAATGCACAGCGCGATAAGCATTAACCGGAGACTACCCATCCGAAGACCCCCTATGGCTCTAAGCCTGTTATGCCGCACGAACAGCGAGTCGATCACTGGGCTCGGCGAAGAGTCCCGATAGGGACGATAGATAATAGCCCAGGAATTCACTCCTGGGTCTCGTGGGTATCTCCCCCTCCGCCCAGTCCCGGAGGGACGGCAGAGCCCATCAAAACTCAACGCATCTCATCTCGGACGGACCGCGCACAAACCTCAATCGGGCATGGCCGCGATTCAACGCCCCTTTCCGTCGTCCCTACGGGACTTGTTAACTCTGTCGCGTTTTGACCCAGGAATGAATTCCTGGGCTATTTTCAACTGTCCCTCCGGGACATATAAGGCAAATCCACGCATCAAACGAGAAGACACGCCTGCCACGGATTCAGGCTTTGGACCATGTATTCTCCATCCAAGCATTCCGACACGAACCAAGCGCGTCAGCGCAGCCGTATTGGGATGTCGATATAGTCGGTTGAACTCGGTCACGGACGATTCGGACTCTCGACAACAGTATTTTGTGCACGTGAGCGTTATGAATTGACACCGCCTATTGCGCGGTTGACTCTGGCGAAGCGCGGAGTTTGTCTCTTGTTCCCTGGGCGCAAGTCGCTCGTTGCCTGCTCCTTGGAGTTGACAAGCGGGGCGCTGCGGCAACTTCCCCCACAGCGCCCCGCAATCGATACATGAGACTACGTTAGAGTTGACAAACGTACCGATCGGCCTACCAGAGACCGCCAATCATGCTCGTCATCTTGCCTACCGGAACGGCGCGGTCGTCGGAATCCGGGTACTTCAGGAACTCAACGTGACCATCCATGTACAGGACGTTCGAACCTCCAGGAGGATGGTTGTACTTCAGCTTCTCCAAGATGAACTCGGTATCACCCGAACTGGTCATGAGCTGGTCCCACATCACGGGCATATCCGACTGGGCCTGGGCCGACCCCGCCGGGTTGTTGATGTCGGTGATCAGGAATCGTTCAGCACCTTCGCGAATCCTCAGGACGGTAGACCCGCCGCCCGTGCCACTCAACACGAGAGAGTCGACAATCGGAGTTGTCGAGCCGATCGGCCAGTAGAAGCTATCAAACGTGCGGTACGTCTCGATGCGGTTCTGAATGCGATCCCGGATGGTGGTCGCTGTCCAGTCACTCTGAAGCCAATTGAAGTCGTTGTCGAGATGTTGCCTAGCCATCGTGATGGTATACGTCGCGCTACGCGGCGGCCTCTGACCGCAGTCGAAGTCCGACGCAATCATCATGGTCGCATACTCATCCGCTGTCTTTGCCATGTAGCCGTGATACATGTAAGCCATGTCGTCGTCGAACCTCAGGGGCGTCAGATTCCCATTCGGGTCGCACCAGCTACCGCCCGGGCAGGTAATCCGGCTATCTTTGTCAATGTTGGCACGGGATGGGCAGAACCAGATATTGATGTCCGTCAGGTATTCCGGGTAGATGGAAAGGCCATCCGGAACCGCCAAGGTGTCATCGACCTGACCTACCGTAGTGTCCCATGTGCTCTGATCCCAGACGGCTGGCGCGTTGATAGCCGTTCCGGCCGGAGGAAACTTGCCGCCCGCAGACTCATTGGAATACATCTTGAAGATCAGCCCGAACTGTTTGAGGTTATTCTGGCAGCTTGCGCGGCGCGCGGCTTCCCGAGCCCGGGCGAGTGCCGGGAGCAGGATCGCGGCCAGAATGCCGATGATCGCGATGACCACCAGCAATTCAATGAGAGTAAAGCCCTTCTTTCTCATGTCCTTGTTCCCCTATTCATAAAAGCCTTAACGCACGATGATTGATTCGCACCTGCGATTCCCGGCCCCGGATGAAGTGCCCCGCTTCCTCCTGCTCCGGAAAGTCCGTTTTGGATTAATAGCGCTGTAGTATTCTGCCCTCCTTCTTTTCGAGCCAGCCGCTTCGCACCAGAGGCCGTATTCACCGTTACTTTCCGGATGCCGCAGCTTCCGGAATCCCCCGGTAGGGGACAGGATTCCCTTGAGGAATCCCCTCAACGAGAAGCAGTATAACACAAAGTGTGAACGATCACAATACCCTTTTCTCAGATATTTTTCGCCCAATCCCGCATCCCTCCCGCACGGGGATCACCCCCTCACGTACCCGTAAATAGTCATT
>JADLCA010000646.1 GCA_020847495.1 Candidatus Hydrogenedentota bacterium
AGCAGGTCGGACTTACCCTCGGGCTCGATGCTATACACGTAGGCTGGCGAGGTGTCTGCGGTCGGCGTCCACGTTTCGCCCGGATGCACAACGCGTGGTTCGGGTCGTTCCTCGATGAGTACCAAGGCATCGCCGGGGACTGTGAACGGCTCGCCCGAAGGAGCCGGCTGGCGAACGACCCGCCGCCGCGAAAGTTCGTCTTGGCCTTCCGTCACTTTGCCCAGCGCGCGCCCTGACGGCCAGCCTCCTTCATCGTAAAGCCACCAATTCATCCCGAGGGCTGCCGCCTCGTCCACGGCGAAGCGCACGCGGTCGAGATACCCCGGCGTCAGGTAGTCGGGTTCCATGGAGTTGTTTGTCGAGTCGGGACGAAACGCCTTCGGCATCGGCAGCATGCAGACGCTTCGCGCGTCGTGTGCGGCCATATCCCGAAGTTGAGACTTCAGTGTGGCTTCATCAAGCGGCGCATTCCACAGCCAGAAGTAGGCAGGCCAGAACACGGGCTCGGGATTTGCGAAGTCTTCACGTTTGAAAGCAGGTACTAAGCCTACGTATGGCGGAGGCTCGACGGCCGGCGTGCCGGAGAAGAGCGCGCATGCGAGTGCAAGCGTGAGAGAGGACATGCTCGTTTGTTTAGCCTTTTTCGTTGAGCCTTGGCAGAACTGTGGCGCCGGACGTTGTGCCGGGGGCAAAAACCAAAATGCCGTTCTTCCCGTCTTTCTCTTCGTGCGTGATGTAGAGCAGGGTCTTGCCGTCCGCCTCCACGACCACGGGAGACGGGCACTCGGCAATGGGATTCCCCGGGTAGCGCGTCCAATTGTGCAGGTCCTTGGAAACGGCAATGCCGGAACGCCACGCATCCCCGCGCGCATGATAGAAGAGGTAATAAAGACCATCGCGCTTCACGACCGAGTCCGGCGCGGTAAGTTCGCTGTCCCAACCCACGCCTTCGGTCAACACGGGATTGCGATCCGAGCGCAGCCATTTCTTGCCATCGAAGGAGGTGGCCAGCGCGGTGTCTCCGGGCTCGCCGCCTTCATAGAGCATGAGCCCCAGGGCGCCTTCCTTCCAGACGAGGGCAGTGCCGACCCAGTCGCTTTCCCAAGTGCTTCCGGCTTCCTTTTCGAGGACATTGCCCTCTTCCTTCCAGTCGAGGCCGTCGGTCGAGGTAAGCAGGTGAACCACCGTATCGCCCTTGCTCTCGTCCTCCACGTACATGTAGTAGACGTCATCGACTTTCAAAACGCAGATGTCCTCAACCCAGCGTTTCGTGAAGATCGGGTTGCCGGGATGCTTGGTCCAGTGGATGCCGTCGGGCGAGGTGGCGTATCCCAGGTGAACCAGGTTTTCCCGGTCGAGGTCATACTCGCCCTGCCAGCCAGCGTACCAGGCCTTGAACTGGCCATCCTCGTAAAGGACCCACATGCGCTCGCGGATGTGCTCGTCCCATGCGCCCGCAGGCCCTGGTTCGAGCACGAAACCTTCCGCGGCGGGCTGCCAGTGGAAGAGCGGGCTGTCCGCCAGAGGTTCAGTCGCCGGGGCGGCAGTCTCCTGGGCCAAGGCAAAGCCGCATGCGTACAGAAGTGCGGCGAATGATGCAAGGATCATGATGTATCGCATGTCGTTCCTCTTCTCGATTGGGTGGGGTCATTCCAAATCCAAAGCGGGATTCATGGTAAAGTGCCGTGGCGGCGCGGCACAAGCATCTTGTGAGTCTTGGGCCGCGCAAGAGGAAGACGAGATGTCAGAGGTACAGTCAGTGCATATCGTTCGAGCGTTCTTCTACGCGACAGTTGTCGCTGTTGCTTCCGTCGCACAAGGTCCTGACCCCGCCAAGGTACCCACAGGCCCATCTCCGGAATTGCCGAATCCGCTGGTGTGCGCGGATGGTTCACGCGTCGAAACGCGCGCGGCGTGGCAAGAGCGCCGGGGCGAAATCGCCGAGTTGCTGCTCTCGGTGGAATACGGTCACATGCCGCCGGCGCCGGGGAACCTACGGGTGGAAGATAGCTCATCCACACTGGTTCTGGATGGCGCGGCCGAACTGCGCCGGGCAACAGTCTCGATGGGGCCGGAAAACAAGGCGTCCATGCGCGTTGCCTGCTATCTGCCGTCGGGTGGCAAAGGCCCCTACCCGGTAGTTTTGGCGTTGGAACCGGTTTGGGAAGAGCATCTGCTTCCCGTCGCGAAGAAGTGCTTGGATGCCGGAAACATCTTCGCGGGGTACGAGCGTCATGATTTGGATCGCGACGATGCGGACCGGTCAGACGGGGTCCACCCGCTGTACCCGGAATACGACTGGGCCTCCTTGGCGGTGTGGGCCTGGGGCGCCATGCGGATGGTGGATTACCTCGCCACGCAGCCTGAGGTGGACGCGGCGCGGATCGTGCTGACCGGGCACTCCCGCGCGGGGAAGGCTGCACTTCTGGCCGGGGCTCTGGATGAGCGCATAGCCGTGACGGTGCCGCATGCCTCCGGCGCGGGCGGGGCGGGTTCCTATCTCATCGTGGAGAGAGGGGTTGAGACGCTCGCGCTCATCACTGAACCCGCCCGGTTCCATTACTGGTTTCATCCCCGGCTGGCGGAGTTTGCAGGGAAGGAGAAGGAACTGCCCTTTGACCAGCATTACTTGCGTGCGCTGGTGGCGCCGCGCGCGCTACTTTCAATCGACGGACTTGAGGATCAGTGGGCGAACCCAAAGGGCACGGACGCGATGTACCGCACCGCCCAGCCGGTCTTCGACCTGCTCGGCGCAGAGGAAATGAATGCAGCCTACTTCCGTCCCGGCGGACATGACACGACCATGGAGGACTGGGACGTGCTGCTCGAATTCGCCAACCACGTCCTCAACGGCGCCCCACAGACACACGACCTCCAAGGTCTGCGACGGTAAGCTCTGCCGTCCCTCCGGGACTGGACGAAGGATTGGTGCCGGGAACCCCGGAATGAATTACGGGTCTACTATCTGCCGTCCCTCCGGGACCCACACACGGGTGATCGGCAGGTTTTGCAGAGTATTATTATAATAAC
>JADLCA010000647.1 GCA_020847495.1 Candidatus Hydrogenedentota bacterium
AGGAGCGAGGTGCCATCCGGACTGATTGTGAACTCGTTCTGACCGTGAACCGTTGCCACATCCCAGGTCATGCTATCCGCCTGAGCAATACCTGCGGTGAGGAGCGCAAGCACCCCGAGCGCCATACATGTCTTGATACCGGCCTGCATTGTCTTCCCCCTTGTCGTTGGCTATACGCCGCAAATTGGTAGTCTTCCGTCCCCGCAAATGAAATCGCCTCAACCCCGCACTTAGGTTCCTCCTTCTGCCCTGGTCTATCAGCCGCTTTTGTTCACACGGTACCGCTTTTCCCCTGCTTCGCTTCCGTTGCTCCCCAAAGAGCAGTCGCTTGTAGAACTAGAAGTCGGACTTCCCCCTTGGAGGAGACCCCGGCAAATGCGAAAAGGAAGCAAAATTCGATCCAAGGACAAGAATGAAGTGGCAGAATGGCTACATGGTCAGGAAGGATAATGGCCAAAGTGTGCGTAAATTATTCTGATATATGCGCTTAATTGATTCTGCGAGCGGCCGGATGTCTTGGAGAGCAAAGGAATCCGAACGCGAGATAATCATAGATTTCACATACTGCTTTGTGCGAATGCCTTCCTTGTGCTCAGCGATCATTCAGTTGTGACCAAATGTTGCTTGCTCTAGTATGATTGCAGAAATGTAGTATTCAAAAGGCAGGTATGGCGGCGGCTGTCTCATTCGGGATAATGGGCCCGGACGTTCAGGACCTCTTTGCGCTGCGCGACGTTTTGGACAATGCGGTGACAACGCGGTTCATTCTCACGCATAGTCGTGGCATCCAATTGCGAAACAAGAAAAAATGAAGGAACCCCTGCGGAACCGCTGTCCCGCAGGGGCAAATCGACTCTCAAACGCCGGCTCTTGGCCGGACTCAATTCCTAACCGCGGCGCTTGCGCAGCCGGCTGAGCGCAAGGCCGCCCAAACCGAGGCCTAGCACCGTCATCGTCGCCGGTTCCGGAACCGGGGCGCCGCCCGCGCCGATGATAACGTCGATTTCCGTCCGGGCCACGAGCCTGCCCGACAGGTCATACGCCGCCAGGAAGTAGGTGTACGTACCATCGACGTTTGGATTCACGTCGAAGCCGGGAATCGCGTCGTAGTAGTCCATGCGCCAGGACTGCTGGACGAGATTGTAGGTCGAAACATAGCTGGCGTACGTGGCCGCGTCACCGGCTTCCACACCAGCGCTCTGCGCCGTGGAGTTGTTTCCGAACGAATGGTCCAGATAGACGTTCGCGGCGATCGGGTCATTCACCGGGTCATCCAGGAAAGCCCAGAAACCCGTGTAACTCGTCCCCTGGGTCGGGTCGGAGTCGAAACCCAGCACGTACGTGTATTGGTTAAGGTTCCCACCGTTGCCGTCAACGTTCGTGTTGATGGACCACTCAACTTGCCAGCGTCCTTGAGGGGCCACGCCCAAGGCGTAGGAGTACGTGCCATCCCCATTGCTGTTATAGACGCCGCTGAACGGGATCTTGGCCCTGAGCCCAAGTTCGACGGTCCCGGTCGAGTCCACCGTCCAGGAACCGTTGCCATTTCCTGACCCGAAGATCGCGTTGCTCGTAACGTTGGCATCGTACGAGAGGGCCCAACTCGTGCCCGAAAGCCCAAACGTCAACGCCGCCACTGCCACCACCAGAAGCCATTTCCGCATGCGTTCACTCCTTCTCATTTGTCTGTTGCTCTTGCGAGCGCATCACCAGCCAGAAAACACGACACAAGTACTACAACTCGAGCCATTCCCGAGTAACAACCACCACGCGCATTAGTGGAACGCACTCGAGTCTTATTCAGCTCTTCTTCCGGCGCCACTGGGCGGCTGCCATGCCGGCAAGGCCAAGGCCCAGGACCGTCATCGTTGCAGGTTCGGGCACCGCCGCGAGCGTCAATGCCGTGTTGTCCACCGCGACGCCATTGGCCACGTTGTTGAAGGTAAACCAGCCGTAGCGGTTGCCGCCCACTTCCGCGGGAATGGTGTCGGCGACGTTGAAGCGTGTCTCCGTGAATACCACGTTCCCCAAGCTGTTGCGGAGAACCAAGTCGACCGCCAGGCTGCCACCTTGGTCGCGGAACACATGCTCAAAGGTGTACCAGCCAGCCGTGGAGACGACGTAGTGGTTGGCCAGCGTATCCAAATCTTGGCGCGTGGCGAAGTTCGTGTTGTTGCTCCCCGCCACGATCAGGTTTCCCGTGCTGGTATCCGCGGCGACATGGAAGATAAAGTCGCGCTGATGGTTACCGTCGCTCCCGGTGGCCGCCACAGAGTAGTCAAAACCCGATCCGGCAGCCCAGGACGGATCCAGGTAGATGTCCAACGACGTGGTGAATCCGCCCGCCGGCCACACGCTGCTGTAACCGCCAAAGCGGGTGAATGGGGCTGAACTCTGCGGAGTACCCTGGACGATGGCATGGAAACTGCCGTCCGCCGAAGCGATCCCACCCGTCCCCGAGGCTACCCGCGAGATGTCTCCATAGCCTGCGAAGTCATCATTGTCTAACCAACCGCTGGTGTCGGTCTCGAATCCCTGGAAGAAATCCGCGTGGGCGGTGGCTCCCATTCCAACCAAGAGCATCAGCATCGCGCAAAAAGCTTTTCTCATGACCAGACTTCTCCTCACCCTTGTTATTGATTTGACCCTGGAAAGGCGAAGCGCTTCCAACAGCCTCACTGCACCCCTGCAGTGAAAACGCTTGGCTCTCCCTGAAACAAGCAATTTTTGCGCCAGATTCTTGCCGTCCGCTAAAGCACTGCAGTACAACAACCTTCCGGAACGTGCCGATCCAATGAATATCTCCGATGAATCCATGTCGGTCACTCGTGATAGACGTTTTGCCATTCCCGTAGCGCATACTCTCGCCACCACATAATCGATACCTGCACTTTGGGGGTCAACAAGGGCAGCAATTTTGTCAAGCTTGACATACTTCATGCGATTCAGGTGCTCATTAGTGTTCCCACGTTACCGATGCCAGGGTCTATGTCATTACAGATGAATATGTTGTCGGTGCCCGTTTTTTCGGAACGGAATATGCGTCACATTTCGATTGACCGGCGTGAGAAAGCCACCCTGAAGTTCATGGGCGGACGACTCAATGTGATTTTTCGCGGTGAAGGGTGCCTTGAGTCAGCTCCGGGCGTGACTGGCACTTCCGTCTGAACGACCGCAAGGTGCGGTCCTTAACGATGATGGGGGAACCCCTTAGTCTCGCTCAAGGTGGGTGACTTCTTGAGGATTTCGCAACTCTCCGCGTGTCGCTCTAACGAGCGTTGCCTGAGGGAAGGGGAGCGAGGTATGGCAGGGTTCATTTTGCCGTACTCGAATACGGTGTCTGAAGCTGTAAGGCAGAAACTGAAAGGGGAGCCACGAGAACGAGATACGCCGGTTGGCCGCATCCCCCGATGCAAGGAATGTCTTTGAAATCCCTGGGATGGAATGGTATACCTAAAGCCGGTGGCACGTGGCTCGAGACTCCGGAAACAGGACGGGCCGTTCGGTACCGGACAAGCGCTCCCATGAGGCGTATCGGCAAACGCCCTGCCGGCACCCGCCACTTGGCTGTAAAGTTCCGTTCACATTTGCAGATGGCTGTTGAAGCAGCGAGGGAGATAGAGCGATCGTGCGTCGCAAGATTGTGATCCTGAGTGTCTTCCTGTTGATTGCACTGCTTGCCGCGGCGGCCGCCGCAGGCTATTGGGCGCTGGGACACCGCGGGTTCCGCGCACTGGAGGCGGCCAACCAGGCCTATGCGAAGGCCAATTGGCCTGAGGCCCGGCGCAATTACTCGTGGTATCTTGCGCGACAGCCCGATGATGTGGAGATCCTCCTCCGATACGCTGAAGTCTGCGTGAAGGTGCTCGAAAACCGCCAGGAAATGCTGCGCGGTGCCGCCCAGGCATATCTTCGCGTTGCGACACTCAACGAGAACGATCAAGACGCGGCGCTGAAGGCGGCCGAGTTCTGTGAGCAACACAGTCTCTGGGTGGACCTCGACTATTGCACGAGCTTCTTCTTGAAACGATATCCCGAGGATGTGCGCTTCGAGTACTGGAAAGCGTTGGCGGCACAGCGCCAGGGCGACACCAATGGCGCCGTGGAGCGTTACAAGAAACTGGCGGCGGTGCCGTCCTGCCCCCCCGAGGTCTTCGGCGCGCTCGCCATTCTCCAGGCCCAGCAGGGGTACGTGGAACTGGCGGACCGCGACCTAAACCAGGCGATTGAACGTGACCCGCAGAACGTCGGACTCCTGCTGCAGCGCGCCCGGTACTACCTGGACCGCGGACGGTTGGATGCAGCTGACCAAGACCTCCAGGCCGCGAAAGCAATCGATGCCACGGTCAAGGACGTCTTACTGATCTCCGCCCAGCTCAAATTGGCGCATAAGGACTGGGAAGGGGCCGTCGCAGACGCGAAGACCGTGCTGGAAACAGGACCTGATGAAGAGGCCTATATCATTCTCTCCCGTGCGAACTTCCAGCGCGGTAAGACGGAAGAAACTGCGGACGCGATTTCGTCGGCCGACCCTGTCTATCTTGCCGACCACCCCACCCTGTACATGATACTCGCCGATCTGCAGTTGGAGCTTGAACGCTTCGACGACGCCAAGAAGACCATTGCCGCCTACCGAAGTGCCTATCCCGAGCACCTGGCGGCCTTTGACTTCTTGGAGGCGCGCGAGCTGCTCAAGCGGGGCAAGCCCGAGGAGGCTGCGGAGCGCCTTGAGATCGCCGTCCAAAAGGCTCCAGACCTGCAGCCCGCACGCCTGCAACTGATTCTTGCCTACCTGCAGAGCAACCGGAAGGAGTTGGCACGCATCACGCTAATCTCCCACCTGCAGGCCTACCCAACCGACGAACAGGCCAAGGGTATGTGGGAAGCGTTCTTCGGATCTACCTCGCCGGAGCAGGCGGCGGCGCGCGCCGAAGAATTGCTCAAAGACGAGAAGTCGAACTCGCGCGCCCTAATGATAGCCGCCAACCAAGTGCGTCAAAGTGTGGCCAGCGCCGCCGATTCGCAAGCCTCCGCTGACTTGGTGCGGCGTTTGCTCGAGGGCGCTGTCGCAAAGGAACCCGGCGCGGAGGAGCCGTTCCGCGACCTGATGGCGTTCTATCTTGCGCGAAAAGAACTGGCCCCGGCGAATGACTTGCTTGAGCGTTCCAAGTCAAGCGGCTTGAAACCACAGGTCCTCGATTTCGCCGCCGCGGCGATCGCGCTCTCCCAGCAGGATCTTCAGAAGGCGCAGACGTTTCTGGACAATGACCTCAAGCGCGGGGATGTCTCCAGAGAAGAAGTGGGCGACTGGGCCCGATTGTTTGCGAGCGAGAACCATCTGCAGGTCAGTCTTGATTTGATCCAGAAATACTCAGACCGTGAGCAGGATGACAGTGTGCGTCTTGGTTTCGAAGTGGATTCCATCGGCTATGCCCTCCTCGCGGGCGACCTTGACCGGGCCCAGGCACTTGCTCGCGAGGTTGAGCCTCGAGTCGCTGGTGATGCGGGCCTCGTGGAACGCCTTGCAGAGGAGAAGCTCAGAATTGCGGAGGCTTGTCTGCAGCGCCGTAGCCCGGAAGACCTGCAAGCCGCCGAAGCGCTTGTGGCGGAGGCGCGCGCCGCGGACGACGCCAATGTGCGGGCCAAGCTGCTTGAGGCCCGCCTGATGCTCCAGCGTGTGCCGCCGGAGCTTGAGAAAGCAGAGACCCTTTGCGCCTCTCTCCGGCAGGGCGAGGCGGTTGACCCCCAGATCTATTTGCTCTCCGCGGATATTGCCCGGGGACGGGGTCTGCCCCAACGCGCGTTGGAGTTCGCAGAAAAAGCGCAAGAACTCTCGCCGTCCGAACCTTCCGTTCAGCTCTCACTAGCCCAGGCACAGCTTCAATCCGGCAAGCACAAGGAGGCGATCGCGATGCTTGATCGTCTCGTGGCAGTGCAACCGCGCAATCCACTCATTCTCGATCTGCTGGTGCGCGCTCAGGCGGGAGCCGGCAACGTGGATGAAGCACGCCGTTATCTCGCGCAGTTGGAGTCCGCGACGGCCGCGGCTCCGGAGAGTGCCAAGGCGCTTGACTCCCTGCGAACGTGGATTGCGATCTGCGATAAGGATTGGTCCACGGCAGAGCAGCTTGCCCGAGCGCAGTACGAGGCCGATTCCACCGACTATGGCGCCCTGCGCTTTCTTATCGCGGCCTTGGACGGGCAAGGACGCCGGGCGGAATCAGAACCCATTATCCGGAGCGCCGCGGAATCGGCGAAGACCCCTGAGCTATACACCGACTTGGGGAGATGGTACCTCGGCGCAACGGACCCCGAGAGCCTTTCGAAGGCGTCGAGCGCATTTACTCAGGCGGTCTTGAGTGCGGACTATCCGCCGGCCCTGCTGGGTCAGGCCGAAGTAGCCCGTCGCGGCGGTAACATCGGCGCGGCAATCGGACTATACGACAAGTATCTGAAGACCGTAGGAGACGACGCGGGCATCTTGCTGCAGAAGGCCACCCTTCTGGCTACCATGCCGAACCGCCGCGATGAAGCGCTTGACGCGGTCAATCGCTCTGTTGCGCTTAGGGAGGGCCCTGAGAATCTGTATCTGCGCGGCACACTGCTCCTCGCACAAAAGAGCTATGCCGATGCCGTGCGCGATCTGAGCCGGGTAGCCGAGTTGCCCGGCGGCGCCACGGCGCAGGTCCACGTCGAACTCGCGTATGCCTACCTGGGGCTTGGCGATAAAGAGAAAGCCCGGGCGCACTATGACACGGCCAAGGAGAAGGTGGCTCAGGGTGAGAAGCTGGACCTGCCGGGCCGCCTCGAGCAGTTGTCCTCGCTTCTGGCGGAATCGAGTAAATGACTTCCGTGGAACTCACACGCAGCCCGGGCAAGCGCGGGCTGTCGGCTAAGTCGCTCCTGTACTGGGCCGCACTCGCCCTATTGCTTGCCGCAATCTTCCGGGAAACGTGGAGCGGCCTCTTGTATCAGTACGGGCGCGTCGACTCATACTACTCACACGGCCTTCTGATACCCGTCATCAGTTTGTTCTTCGTCTGGAGGATGCGGCGCGAGTTGCGGGCCATTCCCGTCGCGCCGAGTGGGCTTGGCCTTGCTCTCCTCGCATTTGCCTGTTTCATGGTGCTGGTCGGCGACTTTCTGGGCTTCCGCCTCATCGGTCAATCCGTCATCCTCCTGATGGTGGCGGCGCTTGTGCTGTCGTTTCTCGGAATAGCCCATTTGCGGGCCCTCTGGTTCCCGATCGCCTTTCTGGTATTCATGATTCCGATTCCCGACTCGATCACGCAAAGCCTGGTTCTTCAGGTCAAGTTGCTTGCCACGGAACTGGCCGTGCGTCTGGCCCAACTGGTGTCTTTGCCGATGATTCGGGATGGTTCCTTTGTGATTTTCGGAAACGACCGGCTCCTGGTGGGCGAGGTGTGTGGCGGACTTCGTTCGCTGATTGCCTTGCTCGCGTTGGGGGCCGTTGTCAGCTATGTGAGCCGCGCCAAGCCTTGGGCGCGCTGGCTGCTCTTCGTCCTTTCCGCGCCCGTCGCCATCGCCGCGAATGTGACCCGTATCTTCTTCCTGTGTGTTGTCGGCTACAATTGGGGCAGCACCGTTGCCGCGGGCCGCGTCCATGACATTTCCGGTGTTCTGATATACGCAACCGCCGCGATCCTGCTCGTATCCGCGGAGCAGGTACTTCGCAAGATTGCTCCCCTTCCGGCGGAGCCGGAGGTCGAGAAGTGATCCGGCGCGTCATCATTCTGTTGCTCCTGGCCGCGACCGCGCTTGCCCACCGCACTATCATGAGCCTTCAGACACGCCCCGAGGCCTCGGCCGAAACGCCCATTGCAGACCTGCCAAACAGGGTCCTCGATTTTAAGCAGTTGGGCGAGGATGTTCCCGTCGAACCCCATGTTATCGCGGTCCTTGAGAATGCGAATGTGCTTATTCGCAATTATGTCTCATCCCGAGGCGTACCGGTCCAGTTGACCGTCGTTTACACGGGTGAAACGCGCCGCAGCCTCCACTTCCCCGAAGTGTGTTTGACCGGCCAAGGCTGGGAGATTCGTGAGCAGTACTCCGCGCCAGTCGGCGTCCAATTCATAGGCAAGCGCTTGGTGCTCTTCAAAGGCGACTCCGAGCAGGCAGTCCTCTATTGGTTCAAGACGGGAGACACGCTCACGGGGAGTTATCTTATGAATTCGCTGAATTGGTCCCGTGATCAGTTGCTGTTTCGGAAGCCGGGTTCCATGATGGTGAAGGTGAATACTGCCGTGGATGAGCGGGGCGCCGAGGCCGCGTTCCGGACCTTGGACGAGTTCGCCATAGGCCTCGCCCCGATTCTTCTGGAGCAGTTCAAGTAGGAGACCACTATGTACACGCTCGCCTCTGTCGCATTGTCCCGTTTCCTGCGCGGGTCACTCGTTATCTGCGTTTTCGCCATCCTGGCCGCCGGTTGTGGCGGCAACCGCAGCGAACAGTACCGGCTTGAGGCCGACGCCTATTTGTCTCTGGGAAAAGTCCCGGAGGCCGAGGACCTGTACCGGAAAGCCATTGAGGCTGACGCCGCCAACGGGATGGCCGCCGTGGGTCTGGGGCGTTGCCTGGCCGCGGAAGGCAAGGTCGACGAGGCACTGGCCGCTTTCGAAGGCGTCATGAAGGCCGCTCCCTCGACGGGCGCCGCTTACGTGGAGGCCGCCAACCTGCACCTCACCCAAGGCCGGACCGATGCGGCGATTGAGACCGCTGGCAAGTACGCCTCGGTCGACGAAATGCAGGGGGGGCTTCTCACTGCACGACTTCTCCTTCTGACGGGCAAGCCGGACGATGCGGCCAAGCTATTGACGGGTCTTTCCGGGAAAGACGCCAAGTCTGCCGACATCCACACGCTGTTGGGCATGGTGTTGATCGCCCAAGGTGACCATGCCAAGGCGGAAGAGGAATTCCGCTTGGTTTTGGGGGATATCTCTTCGGATTCCGTCGCCGCCTGGATGGGCCTGGTAGAGGCGTCGGGCCCCCAAGGCAAGGCGGCGGCCGTAATCGAGGAGCTTGAACGAATTGCCGCTCAGAACCCGAACAACTACGACCTCAAGGCTGCCTTGGCCCGCGCCTATGTCGAAGCAGGCCGCCTGGACGACGGCGAATCGGCAGCCCGCGGCGTTGTTGGACAGAACCCCGCTTCTGGCTGGACCAACTACGCGATGGGGTCCGTTCTGCTCAAAAAGGGAGACGTTGCCGGGGCGGCGCAATACCTAGAGAGGGCGACATCGGCGCTCCCGCAGGAGTTCTGCATCCGCCGCGACGTGACGCTGGCTCGCCAACAAAGACCCGAGCAGGTTCCTGCTCCGGGTGAAGGTACAGACACGGCCCGGCAGACCCCTTCCACGGCTTCCGAGGATGGCTCCTGGCAGACCCTCTGGAAACAAGCGTCCCTCAAGCGGCTCTTGGATGGGCGCGAGCAGTTCCTTGCTGCAGGAGGGGAGAATCTCAGGGAGGTACTTGTCGTGTCGGCCGTGTTCCGCGGCAATCCAGCCCTGGCCGAGGACCTCGCCAAAGAGTTACCCGCCGACAGCCCGCTACACACCTACATCAAAGCGCTCAAGGATCGAAAGCCGGAGGAAATTGTGAAGTCCCTGGAGCCTTGGCTGAAGCGCTCCGATGAACTTGGCTTGATCGGACAGAACGCCTTGGGGTACGCGATGGCGCTTTCGGGCGTCCGGTCGCGCGCATTGCAGCTCTTCTACGCATGCAACAGGAACTGGCCAGACAATGCCGTCAGTCTGTTCAACGGCGCCCAGGCCTTCCGCATGGCCGGAATGTCGCGTTACGCCGCGCAAGCCTACGCGCGCATCATCGCACAGTATCCCGACAACCCAGACGGATATGTCCTTCATTTCCTGGCATTGCGAGAAGCCGGTTCCGCCCAGGATGCGCGCCGTTCGGCGGAAGCCGGTTATGCCCTCTTTCCGGACGTGCCCGAGATCGCTCTTAATCTCTCGCAAGCATATCTCGACGCCCGCCTGCTCGATGACGCCAAGCAACTGCTCACGCGCGCCGTCGAAGCCGCGCCAGATGACCCGGGTCTCAAGATCGGCTTGGCCACCGTCGAACTCCATGCGGCCAATAGCGGGGAGACCCTGCGGTTGGTCGAGGGCCTGGAGGGCCCACAGGACTCCATGAATCAGGCCGTTTTGCTTGAGACGCTGGCACATCTCACGTCGGGCAACTGGCAGGGCGCCATCGAAAAAGCGGCCCTCTTGCCGGAAGGGCGGCTGCGGATGGTGGGCCGCGTGATCGCCGCTGCCGCCCATTTGAAGAATGGACAGCCTGGCGAGGCTGCCGTCAGCCACGAGGAGACAGGCGCTCAAGGCCCCGCGGGCGGACGCGCCGGCCTTGTCATCCTGCACGCATTGGGCAAGACCGCCCCTGAACTTGCCAACGCGGATGATACTGCGCTTGCCCAACTGCTCGCCAAGGACCCCGCGCTGCTCGCCGATTTCGCATACGGTACCGCGTGCCAAATGGCCGAGCTGAATGACGAGGCCTTTGCCGCGTACGAGCGGGTGGTGGCCAAGGCCACGGATGGGTCGGCCCCCCTGTTGCCTCTCCTTTTTGCAACTCTGTCAAAATCCGTGCGCACAACCGACACCGCTTCGCGGGCCCGCGAGATTGCGCTGCGCCATGAATCGGTTCCCGCGGCCTGGGTCGGCCTGGCGGCATTCCTGCGCGCGACGGATGACGTCGCGGGAGAGCGGGAAGCTCTGGACAAGGCCGCCCAGGCAGGCCCCAATGAACCCCAGGTGCACTTGCAGCGCGGTATCTACTTTGAGACTCAAGGCGATCTGGCGGCGGCGCAGGAGGAGTACCGGCGCCTGCTCGAACTGCGGCCTGACGACCCCATTGGCAACAACAACCTTGCCTACTGCCTGCTTTCCTCCAATTCCGACGCCGAGGAGGCGCGGGGCCATGCGTTGCGCGCCGCGGAGGCGCTTCCTAACGACGCGCATGTCATGCACACGCTTGGCGTGGCCGAACTCAGGACCGGCGCCCTTGCGGAAAGTGAGAAGCACCTGCAGGGCGCTCTGGAATTGATGCCCGGAGAACCCACGCTGCTGCTCGACTATGGTCTGTTGCTTGTTGCCAAGGGGATGCCTGCGGAGGGCCGTATTCAAGCACAGGCGGCTCTTTCGTATGCCCAACTCTTTGGGCTCGAATTCCCGCGGCGCGCGGAAGCCGAAGACCTCCTGGAGAAGATCCCCGCGCCAGCGTTGCCAATGCCTCAGGCCAACGCGGCAAGCCCTTCAACCACGTAGAGCGAAGGGGATAGTGGGGGGTCCAAGAGCAGCACATACTGACGAAGAGCGGTGCCGGATCCAAGAGGCGCTCATTCAGTGATACCGTTACGTGAAGCGAGCCGGATCCTCACTCTCTTCAAGGCACGGCACCGCCATTGTGAGTGAGCTGACCACATCGAAGCGCCGCCCTCGGGCCTGGACAAGATACGTCTCTGTCTTGCCTTTCGTTCTCGCGGTGCTCATTGCTTTTCTTGTTGCGGAGATGCTGGTTCGCCGGAGCCAGGGGAGTATCGCCTTGAGCGACCACCTGGATCCGGGGATGAGCCGCTACGATGCCACGCTCGGCTGGACGCTGACTCCAAATTGGACAGGTGAGCATCGCAATTGCGATTTCTCCGTCACGTACCAGATCAATGGGCACGGATTCCGCGACGACTCTCCCCCGCCGGACAGCGGCAGCGGTGACCTTATTGCCGTTGTAGGAGACAGCTTCACCTTTGGATTCGGGGTCAAAGAATCCGACACGTTTGTCCGGCGCCTCAACGAATTAGCCCCTTCGCTCGGATCCTTCGTCAACTTCGGTGTCCCGGGCTACAGTACGGATCAAGAGGTTCTGCTCCTGGAACGGAGCATCCTGAA
The DNA here is from genome assembly GCA_020847495.1 of Candidatus Hydrogenedentota bacterium. Taxonomy (GTDB): domain Bacteria; phylum Hydrogenedentota; class Hydrogenedentia; order Hydrogenedentales; family SLHB01; genus JAHDWY01. Next base: position 11,928 of record JADLCA010000647.1, read on the forward strand.
ACTCCAGCCTCGTGCCGTCCTTCTGGTGGTCTATCTCGGGAATGACGTTTTTGACAATGAGCTTGTCTATCCAATGCAGGTGAGCATGGGCAAGCCGCGTTTTGTTCCGGAAGACGGTGCGTTGACACTGGTGAATACCCCGGTTCCACCAGTGCAAAAACCAGCATCCGACCCGCGGGAAGATCTGCGTGCCGCGGTGCTCGGCGAGCCTTCGGCCCTGTCGGAGTTGTGTTCACTTGTTGCCCGGCATTCCGTGTTGCTGACTCGTTTCCAGGACCGGGTCGCGGATTGGCGGGACCATACCGAAGATTTTTCCCATCGCTACGCCAACGCGTTGGACTTGTTCGAGGCTTTGGTGGCCCGGGCGAACGACGACTGTGAACGCGCAGGGTGCCGCCTGGTGATTGTGCTGGTGGGCGGGCGCTCCATGATCGAGCAGCCGGGAAGTCTCTCCGCGCAGTACCAGGAATTTCTGCGTGCAGCGATTCTACGTTCGGCGGCATCGCAAGACATCGACGTGATAGATGTCGCCTCGTATCTTAAAGCAGCGGCCCACGGGGTTGGCCAGAGCTTCTACTTTCCAAATGACGGACATTTCTCGCCGCTGGGTCATGCGATGGTAGGGGACATTCTTGCCCGTGAGCTGAAACCACTGCTCGCGGAACGAGTCCTGAGAGAGAAGTGAATCGTGCACGGTCCGGTTACGGCGTGCGGATGCGGGCCGGACGCACGTTGCCTGCCAGCTGCAAGCATTCGGGGGAGGGATTAACGGCCGCTCAGGTATTCCTCAGTCATTCCATCACGGATGAATGCATACATGACCCGCTCGAGATCTTCTTCCGCGCGTTCCATGCCCGCATGAAGACGCTGTTCCGCGCGAAACCTGCTTATGGTGTCATTGACGGCCCTGTAGATGGCGTCTTGCGCGGTGTGGCCCAAATGCAGATACTTCGCGGCGGCTTCCAGCTCTATCGCATCCTCTTCACTGAGTTGAATGGTAATGCGACGCATGTTCGGCTCCTTTCCAACGGATCCGGCGAGGTGAATGGGAAATCACAGCGTTCGCAGCAATCCGCTTGTTCCATCACCCCGCTGCATGGCCCCGCACCCTGACTGGCCACCGCAACAAAGCACAATCCTAACATAGGTTGCTCTGAATGGCAATGGCAGCTTTGCGATTCGTGAGCGAGAATCCATGCCTGCTCGATGCGCAGTCAACGTTACACACGCGCAACCGGCAATACCTATACCGCCCGAGGTCTCCAGCATCACACGTGTGTGCGTGTGATGCCCGCCGTTTGCCCGGCTACTCGCCCAAGTTGAGTACAAGCGCGGACGGAACGGTGTCGGGGTTTTCTCTTGCCGGCGCGGGGCGGGCCGCGTATTCCGGAAGATGATCAATCACAGTGCGGCCACTGTAGAACACATCGCACAGGAGCGTGTTGTCGGTCAAGCCCTGTATTGACATGATCTGGACCGGTGTGCCGATGACCAGAAACATGAGTTTCCGTCGCGCGAGATCGCCCAAATCATGGTTCAGCGGCGGCGCGGCCAGGCCATGAATGCTGACCAGATTGCCTTTCTGACCGCTCAGATCCCAAGGGGGCCAGACTGCCAGTGTATTGCCGTCAAGGACATCTGTCACCATCACCGTGTGCATAAGGTGCTCCCCAAAGGCGTCCAGAACGTGGTACGGTCAAGCGACACGAAACCGCGCGATTCCCCACCCCTCGGGAAAAGCGAGCAAAACGATAATTTCGCGA
>JADLCA010000648.1 GCA_020847495.1 Candidatus Hydrogenedentota bacterium
GGCGTATCAACCTAGAAACGGCAGTTGAACCGCCATGCAGTCATTAACGTTACCGACGCGAATACCTTACCAGAGGCGTTACGGCCCCCCACTGGGTGAGGTGACAGACCCCGTGTTTCGCTGCCGAGATAGGAATCCCGGCGCGCAAAGGCTACGCGAAAGACGGAGTCAGTCCCATTCAACTGCCGTTTCTAGGATCAAGGTCACTCGGCGTCGGACAGCAGGGAAGGAAGACTGGCAAGCAGGCGAGACGCCTGAGTCTTACGTCCAGGCTTCGTTGCTGCATAGGGACGACAGGCGAGGGCGCCTGTCCCACACGTGCTTGCTCTGCCTGGCCGGGTACTTCCTTTCCCCCAATCCTTAATCCGCCCAAAGGTATCAAGGACGCAGGCAACGTTGCTTACTGGGAGCTTAGACCCGCGGAAATGGGATGGCTGGCTCGAGGATCTCGAAGTAGTACCGGAACTTCAGCTCCGGGACGCCGGGCTTCACGCCCGCGTGGAACTCTACGCGTAGCGGCCCCTGAAATTTCTCGCCGTCATACTGCTGGAAGGATCCTTCCTGGAAGATGCGTAGGTCATGGATCATGGCAAGGTCGTCTTCCTCCGCATCCAGGTCCTCCGCCTTGGCCGTTGGCGACACCAGCATCACCTCGCCAGGCTCCCAGTGGGTAAAGCCGTCTCCGGAAGGTTGCTCGGGCGTGATGGTGACATCTACGAGGTACCACTGGTACTTGCCGTAGTCGGGCGCGTCCTCATCTTCGTCCGCCTTGACCATTTCGCGGTATTCCGCTTCACCTTCTTCGCCTTCCTCCGCCTCGCCCATCTCGATGTCCACGCGCGGCGAACTCGCGGGTGCGGAGGTGGGGCGCACCGAATGAATGGACACGGTCGCGCCCGCAAGCGCCTTGCCCTTCATTTTGAATGGCGCCAGGAAGAGCCGTTTGAGAAAGTACTTGGCGCCGTATCGGAGAGCGATGACCCCAATCACCACGATGATCAGGGATGCCCAGATGGGCAGAGACTTGAAGATGACGACGCACACAACCGCGAAAAGAATGAAGAGAATCAGTACTTTGCTCATGGAGGAACCTCCCTGCCTGCTGGCATTGAAAGGACGGACGATTTGAGGGCTACCCCGGGTGTATACACCGCTGGCGGCGGACACCACGGGCCAGCACTCTGCAACTGGCACGACGCTATTCTAGCGGGTTCTTGGCGGGTACCAAAACGTTCCCACTTATTCCGCCCAGTGGTTCGCAAGAGTCCCGCTCAACTATCCGGCGGCTCCAACTGCGCCCATGCCGTTTCTGTGGAACGGGGCGAAGGCTCCACATCCTGTGCTTCGGGCCGGGTGTCGGCCGGTTCCGGCCCGCGGGCGTCTCTCCCCTGCGCGCGCGATCCCACGATAAGGCTTGTCAGGTCGGCGACCAGGCCACTCAGGTTGTACGACTGCTCCGCCAAGATGGCGCTGGCGTCTGCGGCCTTGTCGGAGTTGTGGGCATTGTCCTGGGTGAGACGGCTCATCTGGTCCAAGGTCTGGTTGACTTGTTCGATGCCCAGTGCCTGCTCCCGGGCTGCCGTGGAGACTTCGCCGATGAGCTGCGTTACTTCTCCCACGGACCCGGCGATCACATTGAGAATACTCGCTACCTCGGCCGCGACGGCCACACCGTTGTCCGCGTTGCGTTGCGCGTCGGCAAGAAGCGTGCCTGTTTCCTTGGCCGCGGAGGCGCTGCGGCTGGCCAGGGCGCGAACTTCCTCCGCAACCACCGCAAAGCCTTTCCCGGCGTCGCCCGCGCGCGCGGCCTCGACGGCGGCGTTGAGCGCGAGCAGGTTAGTCTGAAAAGCGATCTCATCAATGGTTCTGACGATCTTGGCGGTGGACGACGAAGTCGATTGGACAAGCGCAATCGCATTCGACATGCGCGCCATCGCGTCACGTCCGTTGTCGGCGGCCTTGCGAACATCGTCCATCTTGTCACTGGCCAAGGTGGCATTGGAGGTGTTGCACTGCGTTTGCGCCGAGATCTCCTGCAAGGTGGCCGAGGTCTCCTCCAAACCTGCGGCCTGTCCCGCCGCCGCTTCGGCCAGGGATTGGGAAGCGCGTTGCACCTCGCCGGAGACGGTGAGCACTTCAGACGCCTGGTTCTTAAGTTGCGCGGCGATGCTGGACAAGGGCCGCACGGCCGAACGCGTGACCACGTAACCAAGCAGGATAGCCTCAAGGAAAAGGGTGAAGACGAAGATCGCCGCGATTTCGCGGCTCAGCCCCGCGACGGCCGTCTGGCTCTGTGCCGTGGACACCGACACGCTGGTGACGCCCAGCACGTCTCCTTCCTTGGCAGTCGCGTGACAGGACACGCAGGATGCATCGCTCAATGACGGAATCACGAAGCGGTTGATGTGACGGGCGCTGTCCTTGACGCGCTGCGGTATCCCTGAACCGATGACCGCTTCGACCACGGGATCTGGAGCATCGCTTCCCTCCCGCTCCCCGAAATCCGCCACCGTGGCAGGAGTCCGCACCACCTTGAGTTCCGCAATCTCCCCCCGGTTCCTCACGTGTTGCAGAAAGAGGTCCAGGCCAATCATATCGCCGCTTTGGCCGTATGCGCTGATGGCGTCGGCGACCGTGGAGGCGAGCGCCTCCGCGGACGCATCCGCGTTGGCATCGCTCATGGAATCCGCGCGCAAGTAGATGAGCAGGCCCGCTACCCCGAACACGACTAGAAGCGTGAGAATTGCCGCCACAAGGA
>JADLCA010000649.1 GCA_020847495.1 Candidatus Hydrogenedentota bacterium
GCGCTGTGCTGCCGCGCTCAGCGAGCGAGGCAGTACCAGAATGCCGTCCGCTTGCTTCTCCGCGTTCCTCTGCGAAGGCAACGCCTCTGCGTTTGAGTGCCCCTAAACCACGGGCGAGACGCCCGTTGCCCCGTGTTGGTTCCCCCTTGCTGGTGTCTTTCTTGAATCGGTGCAATCGGTGAAATCGGTGGATGACGATCTCCGTTTGGTTCCGGCTACGCCGCGCTAGGCCATTTTCGGTCGTCCCGTAGGGACACAAGATGCGGAGTGGTGGGCGTATCGCGGATACTTGGCGTCGGGAAGCAGGAAAGAAATACTGGTACTTCGAAGCAGGCGAGACGCCTACGCTTAATCGCGTCCAGGCTTCGTTCTCTCTGAGGTCAATTCCGTTTGAAACACGCTCTCAGACGGCACGCGCGCTGTCCCAAAGCGGCATGTCTTTGGTGACGTTTTCGGGGCAGGTGCTGGCGGCTTCGGCAACCAGGTCGCACAGCACGGGCCAGACCTCGTCCGGGTGCAGGGAGTTATTCTCCTTGGCGATGCGGCCGTAGTTCAGCTTCGTCACAGCCTGTGCAAGGCCGCCCACCGTCTTGCAGTCTTTGGGAAAATGGACTGCGAAGGGAATCGTGCACACCCACGCGAGGAACCCGTATGGGTAAGCCAGCACCACGACAAGAAACAGAGCGTCAATATCGCGAATCCACATTGCCATGGCTGCCACAACCACGACGGTACAAAGACCAAAGACCAGCCAGGAGCGTTCGAGGTTAGGCAGTTCCCACCCGAGATTGCGTCGCAGCATATTCCACGTGGAGCGGCGATCGCGTTGTCCCATGACTTCGGCGAGCGGAGTGTCCGTATGTATTGGCGTCGGGTAGTAGCCGGTCGTTTCAATCAGCGCTCTGCGTACCCGCAGGAATACGGCTAGGTTTGTACAACAATGCGTTGACTGTGCCGAATCGAGTCTCGCCGGGCGGGTCCCCAGTCCATGCAGGTTGAATCGTGCCCGAATGCGATTTGGATTGAACGCGACCAATTGTTTGACCAGGCCGCCCACGGTCCGGCAACCGTAAGGCAGGCGGCGCTGGAACAGCCTGCTCAATCGTACCAGTATTAGCCAGATTGGAACCTGAAGAACGAGGCCTAGCAACCAGGCGCTCATCGAGCCCGGATCGTGCGTATGCCGCACGATCAGCACGTAGACCACAAGAAACGTCAACGGAATTCCAGCGACAAGCCAAAGAATGGCTCCAAGAAGGGTGGCACCCGGCGGGTCTACCAGTTCCGGGAATTCGACCTTCATATCGCCACTCAATCTGCGCCACATTCCGCGGCGGCGCCACCACGGCAGCAGATCCTGGAGTCGCGTGTCCAGTGTGATGCTCTTCGCGTCGCGTCCCGTCTGTGTCGCAAGCGCTTGGCGCAACGCGAAGAAGGTCGGCGGGCAGAGGCACGCTTCCTCGCGTTGCCTCAGGCCCAGTTTCCAGAGAATGTACTTATACAGATCGCCGACGGTGCCTGTCTCCTCAGCGTACGAGTCAAACTCGATGTCAAAGCGCTCACGGACGTTCTCGAACACATAAATGACGTCATCCGCATCCATTGTCTGCATCCTCATGTGCCGCGTGGCCGGAGATTCAGCCATCGCACACTGCTGAATTATGAAACGATGAGCACGGATGGTCAAGAAGCCTCCCGCGCCGTATGAGGAAGAAGCGATAAGCGAGAAGTAGGTCTGTAGTGCCAAGACGGGGCCGCACCCATGGGCGGCCAGAGGTGAAGAACATCCCCCTACGCCCCCTTCAAAGGGTGACCTGTGCAACACTACACCTATAGACTACCAAAAGTTCTGAGGGCAGCACGCGAACTCTTGACCAAGAATCGCTCAGCCCGAAGGGCCGAGCATAGGGTCCCCCTTTGAAGGGGGCAGGCCCGCAGGGCCGAGGGGGATGTTCTTCGCCCCTGTCCCACCCTCGCCTTACGGCGCGGGCTTGAGCATCAAATAATCCAGTCCAAACATGTGCGCGGCCACGGCGTTCGGATTGGCGCCCACGATTTCCACTTTCAACGTGTTCTCGCCTTGAGTCAGATCGAAGACGCCGAGATATTCCTCCGGCGTTACGATCACCCCGTCGTTGTAGAAATCGCGGTCGCCCCCGGCGGGCTGGCCGTTCACGGACAAGAGCACGATCCCAAAATCCACCGCCTTCGTGAAGACGCCACGCACGTCGTAGCGGCCCGCCTTCTCCACGGGGAAGATCACCGTCAGAGTGTCGCCAGGTTTGCCGTCCCGCCACCACAGTTGCGCGTCGTTGCTCCATTCCCAGCCGTCAGACTTCTGAACGGTGTGCGCGCCGCCGGTGCATTCGACGACCTTCATCGATTCGCCCTCGAGCGCTCCCTGCACGACCTTTGCGTCAGGAGGTGGCGGCGGGGTGATGGTTTTCAACTGCTCCGGTTGAATTGCGGGGAAATCGTCCGTGGCGCCGGGCCGCGCGTACCAATATGAGGTCGCGGCCATCGCGATTTCGCACTCCGCTGAGTGCCACACCTCAATGTCGAATTTGAACGCGCTTGTGAAGGGGATGCTATCGATGATATGGAAGCGGCTCACACAGGTCTGCCC
>JADLCA010000650.1 GCA_020847495.1 Candidatus Hydrogenedentota bacterium
GCGCCACATAGACAAACTCGAAGATGCAGGGTTGCGGACGGACCGGCGCGAAGGGCTTCATCGACTTCACGCCATCGCGTGTGACGACTACGACCTCACCCGGCTCGATCTCGCGAATGGGCTCGGCGTCGATGATGTCCAAGGCACAGCTCTCGCTGGCGAACACATAGGCGCCCGCCAGCCGCCCCATCCACAGGGGCCGGAAGCCGTGGGGATCGCGGACCGCCACGATCTCGTCCCCGTTGGTGGCGAGGATGGTATAGGCGCCCACAACCTTCTTTAGCGCATCGATAATGCTTCCGGCAAAGGTCTCTTCCTGGGATTTGGCGATGAGGTGGATAAAGACTTCGGTATCACTGGACGACTGGAAGATGCGGCCTTCGTTTTCGAGTTCTTCACGGAGCAACGCGGCATTGGTCAGGTTGCCATTGTGGGAAAGGGCAATCGCGCCCTTCTTATAGTCGCGCATGAACGGCTGCACGTTCTTGAGTACGCTTGTTCCAAAGGTGGAGTAGCGAACGTGGCCAATGGCGAGATCGCCCTGGAGCGGCTTCAGGCGGTGGGGTTTGAAGACATCCGCAACGAGACCCACGCCGCGGTGCCCGCGCAACTGTCCCCCGTCGGACACGACGATCCCGGCGCCTTCCTGGCCGCGGTGCTGCAGGGCATAGAGGCCCAGGTAGGTGAGGGTGGCCGCGTCGGGGTGTCCAAAGACCCCGAAGACGCCGCACTCCTCGTGCAGACGGTCCCCATCCAGTGCATACTGCTCGCCACTGTCAAAGTCGCCATCCGTCTCGCTCGGGTTTTGCATAGATCAGAAATCCCTTTTGCCCGTTAACGTCCGATACGCTTCCACGTACTTCTCCCGGGTCTTCGCGACCACATCGTCCGGCAGAGGGGGCGGGGGCGAGTTCTTGTCCCAACCCGTGGTCTCAAGCCAATCCCGGACGAACTGCTTGTCATAGCTCGGCTGACCCTTGCCAGGCGCATACAGGTCCGCGGGCCAGAAGCGCGAGGAGTCAGGCGTGAGAATCTCATCGGCGAGAATCAACTCTCCGTCCAGGGTGCCGAACTCGAACTTCGTATCACAGAGTATCACACCGCGCTTTTCGGCGTATTCACGCGCCTTACTGTAGACCTTCAAGGCAGCACCGGACGCGGCGGTGGCCCACTTCGCGCCGATGATCTCCGCGGCACGGTCTGGCGGGATGTTGATGTCGTGGCCGTCGGTAGCCTTCGTCGCGGGCGTAAAGATCGGCGTTTCGAGGCGGTCGGACTCCCGCAGGCCGGCGGGCAGTTGAATACCGCACACGGTGCCGCTCTGGCGATACTCTTTCCATCCGCTGCCCGCAAGATATCCGCGGATGACGAACTCGACCGGAAACATCTCGCATTTGTGAACGAGCATCGACCGGCCTTCGAACTGATCGGGATGGTCTTGGAATTCTTGAGGGAAATCGGCGATGTCGGCGGATAGGAGGTGATTGCGGACAACGTCTCCCACGAGGTCAAACCAGAAAAGCGACATCTGCGTGAGGAGCTTACCCTTGTCGGGGATGCCCACAGGGTTGATCCAGTCAAAGGCGGAGATGCGGTCGGTCGCCACGATGAGCAGGGTATCGCCCAGATCGTAGATATCACGGACTTTGCCTCGGGCGTTCGGGGCACGATTAGGGAGATTGGTTTCGCAAAGGGCCTGTGTGCTCATGTCCTTCTCGCTTTTGAGATCGCTTCGCCTCAGTTGAAAAACGGACCTTGGAGATGCTCGCGGTTGATTTCCAGCAGTTCATCCAACAATGCCCGGCATCCCTTGGCGTTTGGCGTGAGAGGATGTTCGAGCAGCGCCTGGTAGGCTATTTCGCGGTCACCTTTCACCGCGGCTTCCACGGTGAGCGACTCGTACGCCTTGATGTTCTGCATCAACCCACGGATGATGGGCGCCGGCGCGGCCTGCGGTATGGCCTGCGCGCCGTTCTTACCGATGACGGCCGGCACTTCGACGGATACATCATCATCAAACGTGGGGATCGCGCCGTTGTTCCGGCAACATACGATTTGCGTGTTGCGGGCGTCATTCTCAATCGCGTCGATAAGGTAGAACGCCGCCGTCGAGTAATGGGCGCCGCCTCGTTTGGACAACTCGGGCGGCTTCTCATTGAGTTCCTGCTGCTTGTACTTGTCGAACAGACTGGCCTCGATTTCGATGACTTCTTCGCCGCGGGTCTTGTCTTTGCGCTTAATCTTGGCGAGGGCCGAGTCGGTCGCGTAGAAGTACTGGAGGTAGCCGTTGCAGAACATGCCGAGGCTCTTCATGGCTTCCCGCATGCTCTCGCAGATGGCCTCGTCGTCCCACTCCTCATGGGCACGCTCCATGAATCCCTTGAGCGTCGCTTCCGTGACATCTTTCCCATCGATGGAAAATCCGCGCACCCACGACAGGTGGTTCAGGCCCACGTAATCAAGCGCCACGGACTCCATGGCGCAGCCGCTGTGTTTGACGACCTCCA
>JADLCA010000651.1 GCA_020847495.1 Candidatus Hydrogenedentota bacterium
CCGGCGACGCTCCTCGGCGGCGTCTATCGACGCTTCCGCTGCTTCCACTGCGCGCCGGTTTCCGCCAAAGATGTCGAGTTCCCAGGCCGCGTCGAAGCCAACCTGGAACACATCATCCACGCGGTCCGGCGCCTCCTGGCCTGGTTGGGGTGAAAACGAGGCGCTCGTCGTTGTGGTTTCGCCATTGCCCGAACCGTCGTTCGTGCGCGATCGCGTGATGGACCCGTTCTGACCGCGCACGGTGAAACTCCGGGTCACGCCGCCGGGACCCATGCTCAGGCCCGTGGAAAACGGCAGCCCTTGTTTTGCCTCCGGTGTATCCAGCGTTTGACTGCGGGTCCAGGAACCGGCCGCGCCGATACTCGGCAGCAAGGCTGACGCGGCGACGCCGCGTGCCGCGCGTGCTTCGCGCACCCGCGCACCGGCGATCTTAAGATCGAGATTGGCATTCACGCTCCGTTCGGCCAATTGGTTCAAGACCGGGTCGTTGAGCGTGGTCCACCACGCTGCAACGGAAACCGGCGCGTCGCTCTCGCCGCCTTCGCGCGGCGACGTCCATTGTGTGGGAGCCGCGACATCCGGGCGCACATAGTCGGGCCCTGTCATGCAGCCGGACAATGCGGCGCCGCCGGCCAGCACAGCAACTAGAGTTCGCATACGCATAGCATCAGGCTCCCTGGTCCGCGGCGGGTTTGCTTCGCTTCCACGGACGGAACTCGGAAATCTTCTGAATGACCACAAAGAACAGAGGAACGAATACAATGGCCAGGAACGTGGCCGCGAGCATGCCCCCCATGACGCCCGTGCCGATCGAGTGACGTCCGGCGGCGCCCGCGCCGTTGCTGAACACCAGCGGCAGCACACCCAGGATGAACGCCAACGACGTCATGATGATTGGCCGCAGCCGAAGTCGCGCGGCCTCGATGGCCGACTCCACCACGCCCTTGCCCTGTTCATGCAGCGATGAACAGAACTCCACGATCAGGATGGCGTTCTTCGCGGCAAGTCCAACAAGGGTCAGCAGCCCGATCTGGAAATAGATGTCGCGTTCGAGACCGCGCAGGTACACCGCCAGCACGGCGCCAAACACGCCAAACGGCACTGCAAGAAGCACCGCGAAAGGCAGCGACCACTTCTCGTATTGCGCGGCCAGCACCAGAAACACCACTACAAGTCCAAAGGCAATAACGTAGGGCGCCTGATTTCCGGCCTTGATCTCCTGATAGGATGCGCCGCTCCACTCGATCTCGTATCCAGCGGGCAGTACCCGCGCGGCGATCTCCTCCACGCGCTGCATGGCCTGCCCGGTACTGAAACCGGCGGTGGGCGACCCCGTGACCTGCACCGAGGGATAGCTGTTGAACCGGCTTACGACGTTTGGCCCGGATTGGAACCGGATATCGAGGACGCCCGAAAGCTCGACCATGTCGCCCGATGCGTTGCGCACGAATATCTTCCGGATGTCCTCAGGACGCTGCCTGAACTCAGACTCCGCCTGAAGCTGCACCCGGTAGATGCGCCCGTACTTGCTGAAGTCGTTCACATAGAACGCCCCCAGGTACGCCTGCAGGCTGTTGTAGATGTCCGTGATGGGCAGTCCCATCGCCTTGGCGCGGGTTCGGTTGAGATCGACGTAGATCTGCGGCTGCGTGACATTGAGTACCCCCGAAACGCCGACGAACATCGGGTCCTTGCTGAGTTCGCCGATCAATTGATTAGTGACTTCCGCCAGCTTGCGGATATCGCTCACGCCGCGGCTTTCGAGCTGCGCCTCGAAACCGGCCCGGAAGCCCAGACCGCGCACCGCGGGCGGGTTGAACGCGATGACCAGCGCTTCCTTGGAATTCGCGAAGCGCCCGAACACGCGGCCCACCAGCGCGTTCACGTGCTGGTCGGGCCGCGCGCGTTCCGGCCACGGCTTCAGATTTATGAACATGGCGCCCGCGCTCGTGCTGGGTGAGCGGCCCGCCAGAAAGTCCTGGCCGCCGAGCGTCACCACGCGCGCGACCTCGGGCTGCTGCATGAGGAAGTTCTCAACCTCCTGCATGACCTTGCTCGTGCGCTGGAGCGATGCGCCCTGAGGCAAGGCCACCGCGACCATGAAGTATCCCTGGTCTTCCTGCGGGATGAATGCGCTCGGGACGCGCTCGAACAGATCGATCGTGGCCCAGATGAGCACGCCGAATACGACGAAGGAAACCACGCCGAGCCGGATAACCAGACGCACCGTCTGTGTGTAGTTGATGGTCATCAGGCTGAAGAACCTATCGAACCAGCGGAACAGGAACATCTTCTCGTGCTGATGCTTGAGCAGCAGACGGCAAAGCGCCGGGCTCAAGGTGAGTGCCACCAAGCCGGAGATGGCTACCGAGATCGCGATGGTCACCGCAAATTGCCGGTACATCACGCCTGTCAACCCACCCAGGAAGGCCACCGGGAGATACACCGCTGACAATACGAGCACGATGGCGATTACCGGGCCTGTCACTTGCTCCATGGCCTTGATCGTCGCCTCGCGCACGGCGAGGCCTTCCTCGTGCATGATGCGTTCCACGTTCTCCACGACCACGATCGCGTCGTCCACCACGATGCCGATGGCGAGCACCAAGCCGAACAGCGTGAGCGAGTTGATCGAGAATCCAAAGAGCAACATCCCGGTGAACGTCCCAATGATGGCCACAGGCACCGCGAGCAGTGGGATGAGCGTCGCGCGCCAACTGCCCAGGAAGACGAACACAACAAGGATCACGAGGCCGACGGCCTCGAAAAACGTTATCGCCACCTCCCGGATGGAGACTTCGATGAAACTGGTCGTATCGAATGGAATGTCGTAGGAGATGCCCTTCGGGAAACTCGTCTTCAGCCCTTCCAGCGCATCCTTCAGCCCGTTCATGGTGCTGAGGGCATTGGCGCCAGGCTGAAGAAACGCGAGGATGAACGTCGTGGGCTTCCCGTTGAGCCGCCCAAACGAATCGTAACTGAGCGACCCGAGTTCCACGCGTCCGATATCCTTGATCTTCAGCAAGGACCCGTCCGGCTCCGCGCGAATGATGATGTCTTCAAACTGCTCCGGCGTATCAAGGCGTCCGCGCGTGATGACGGGAATCGTGAATTCCACTTCCCCATCATTCGGAGCGGCGCCGATGCGCCCTGCCGCGTAAAGCCCGTTTTGCTCGCGTATCGCGTTGGCCACGTCTGTGACCGTGAGTCCCTTCACCGCCAGACGATCGGGATTGACCCAGATGCGCATCGAGTAGTCTTTGCCCCCGAAGATGAGGACATCTCCAATCCCGGGTACGCGCTTCAAGGTGTCGAGCATGTAGATCGTGGCGTAATTGCTCAGGTACACATCGTTGTACTGGGGATCATCCGAATTCAGCGCGACCACCGTCAGGATGTTGTTTGAGCGCTTGTTGACCGAGATTCCCTGCCGGATAACTTCCTGCGGCAGGCGCGGCTCGGCGCGCTTCAAGCGGTTCTGCACTTCCACGGCAGCGATATCGAGATCCGCACCGATTTCAAATGTGCACGTAACGCCCAGACTTCCGTCGTTGGCGCTCTGCGACTGGTAATACAGCAGGTTCTCGATGCCGCTGAGTTCCTGCTCGATAGGCGCGGCCAGGGATTCGGCAACCGTTTCCGCGTTGGCGCCCGGGTAGTTGGCGACGATATCCACCGTGGGCGGCGTGATCTCCGGCGACTGTTCGACCGGCATGAAGTACATGGATGCCAGGCCGCACAGCGAAATGATGATGGAGATCACAGCCGCAAACACCGGACGGTCGATGAAGAAGCGTGAAATCATAAATGAACCCTACTGTGCCGCCGCCGGAGCTGGCTCCGGGGAATAGGGCACGGCATTGACCTGAATGCCGGGCTGCACCTTGACCAGCCCCTCGACCACCACGCGCTCGCCTGGCTGCAATCCGGATTCCACGATCCAGTCCTGGCCGGTCCATTTGCCGGGCTTGATGATTCGGAACTCGGCCTTGCTCTCCGCGTCAACCACATAAACATAGGCGCCTTGTGGCGACTGACTCACCGCGCGCTGCGGCACCGTCAGCGTGTTGGGCCGCACGTAGCCATTCATGTGGATGTTCACGAACTGCCCCGCTTTGAGGCGCTGATCCGGGTTTTCGAAAGTGGCACGCAGTTCGACCGCGCCGGTGCCCAGACTCATTGCCGCCGACTCGAAGTTGATATGTCCGGGCAGCGGGTATTCCGTGCTGTCCAGCAGCGTGATGTGAACCGATGGCTCGGTTCCTTCCGCGAGAACCAGAAGCCCCTTGTCCAGTTCTCCCCGCCATTCCAGAAACGCGCGCTCACTCATCTGGAAACTGACATAGATCGGGTCCACCTGGCGCATGATGGTCAGCAGGCTGTTCTGTCCCGCATCGACGAGGCTTCCGATTTCTTTCTCCGCCTTATCCACGAAACCGGTCAAAGGCGCTTCAACGACGGTGTAACTCTGCTCCAGTTCCGCTTTGGCAAGCTGGGCTTTGGCCAAACGCAGCGAGGCCGCGGCGTCATCCTGCTCGGCCAGCGCCTTATCGAGGTCGGTTTCCGCAATCGCCCCCGGAACCTTCACCGACTTGAGCCGGTTCACCTCCTGTTCCGCGAGCTTCAGCCGTGTTTCCGCCTGCTCCACGCGGGCGAGCGCGATATCCGTATCTGCCTTGAACGATCGTGGATCGATCGTGAAGAGCGGCGTGCCTTCTTCAATGAGCGCGCCTTCTTCGAAGTCGCGCGAATCCAGGAACCCCTGGATGCGCGCGCGCACTTCCACAACCTTGGAGGCCTCGGTCACCCCCACGTAGTCAAACGTCATCGGGACCGTCTTGGGTTCCACCGTGACGAACGCCACCTCCGGCGGCGGTGGCGGCCCCTGGGGCGGACCCTGCGCGATGCCCGATGTCCCCCAAAAAACCAGAAGCGTCAGTAGGGTCGTCGATCTTTTCATGCCGCACATTCCTGCGTTATACGGGTTGTTGGGGCCGGACTCTCCATAACCGATCCGGCACCCGGAGAAACATGTTGACAAGAAACGGGAAATCCCGGATTAAACAGGGCGTCCCTGAACTGCCTCGCTTCAAGACAGCGAAAGGACGTCACCTATTCGGATTGGGCATGCGCACTCGACGGCGTCCGTCACAAGACGCCGTTCACATGCCCTTACTCCTTGACAGCCAATTCATCCGCGAGACCCACCAGGGTCTCGACGATCCTCTGCCGTTGTTCGGCAGTGAATGGAGAGGATTGCAGCAACTCGTGAAAGAACAGTCCATCCACCGCGAGCAGCAACACTACGCTTCGCTCGAACGAGATTTCCGGCTTCACCAGCCGGCCATAGCGTTCATGTTGAATCTCTCGAATCGCGGACATGAGTCTGGGGTCGTTCGCAATGGCGGCCAGAAACGCGGCGCACATGCGATCATTGGGATCGCGCGCCACGACTTGGGCGACGATCTCGCCCTTCAACTCTTGGGCCGGCCCAGGCGGCATCTGCGCGATAGTCTCCCGGCGGCGTTCCTTGCCCCGCTCGATGTGACGCCGGAGCATGCACTCCAGGAGAGCTTCTTTCGTCGAGAAGTGGTACAACACGCCGCCCTTGCTGACACCCGCCTCCTCGGCGACGGCATCCAGGGTCATGTGGGCGGCACCCACGCGCAACACGAGCGTTTCTGCGGCATCCAGGATTAGATTCTTGCAGCTTGGGCGGGTCATTGTGATCTTATCCGAGTAACTTTACCGTCTGGACGGTATAGTAACTCCCCCTGTGCGCTTTTGTCAACACATTGAAATGACATCCAGATTCCCTGCACCCGTGAGCGATGGCGCGGCCATTTGACCTGTACGTCGCAATTGATGCATGTGTAATGCATGTTTTATTGGATCTCGCGGGCTTTTTCCGTATACTACGCAACGTGTTGCACACATTCCGCAAGAAGTGACTCATGCTACGCGGGGGAGCCAGAGTGTCAAAGGCTCTGTATATCGCTTCGATTGCCCTGGGCGTACTCGCCGGAGCAGGCTCGGGTGTGGGGGCGTTCACCTTCCTCTATGCCAAGGGCGGGTCGTATATGACCAACGACCCCGCGGCCTGCGCCAACTGCCATGTCATGAAAGACCACTTTGACGCCTGGTCCAAATCGAGCCACCACGCCGTGGCCGTTTGCAACGACTGCCACGCTCCACACGACCTTGCGGGCAAGTATCTGACCAAGGCGCGCAACGGGTGGAACCACTCACTGGCCTTCACGACAGGCCGCTTCCCTGAGCCCATACAGATTACGCCCAAGAACCACGCCATTACCGAAGAAGCATGCAGGTATTGCCACCAGGACGTGGTACGCGCGATCGACACTCACCCGGCGCAGGGAGAAGACATGTCCTGCGTGCGCTGCCATGCCACGGTGGGCCACCTGCGTTGAGGCAGCTGATTATCATGAAGTTCAGGAGGTTGAGATGAGCACACGGAACAATCGCGACGGTGAAACCGCAGGGCGTAGTTACAAGCGCCTGGCGTTGGTGATTCTGATCACCGCCGTAGTGACGGGCGGCGTGACCTTCGGCGTGGTCGCGCTGCTGATCAATATTTTCGAGCGCCAGCAGGAAGCACGTAATCCGTTCTTTCGCGTCGTGGAACTCGATGACGCCACGGAAGACCCGGCGCTGTGGGGCAAGAATTTCCCCATGCAATTTGACGGGTACACCCGCACCGTGGATATGGTGCGAACGAAGTTCGGCGGCAGCGAGGCCATGCCCCGCACCCCCACCGAGGCCGATCCCCGGTCGCTGGTGGCTAATTCCAGGATCGAGGAAGACCCGCGCCTCAAGCGCATGTGGGCGGGCTATGCGTTTGCCAAGGATTTCCGGGCAGAGCGCGGTCACGCGTATATGCTCGACGACCAGACCTACACGGAGCGCCAGTCCGTGGGCCAGCCGGGCACGTGCATGCACTGCCACGCCTCGGTCTACGTGCCCTACAAGAAGCTCGGCGATGGCGACCTCATCAAGGGCTTTGAAAAGATGAACCAGATGAAATACGCCGAGGCCCGCGAACTCGTGTCGCATCCCATTGCGTGTATTGATTGCCACGACCCTGAGACCATGGCCTTGCGTGTCACGAGGCCCGGATTCCTCGAAGGCATTCGCGCCAAGAAAGCCGCGGAAGGCATCGAGAATTACGATGTGAACACCATGGCGACCCGCCAGGAAATGCGCTCCTTCGTTTGCGGACAATGTCATGTCGAGTATTACTTCAAAGGTCCTGAGAAGCGTCTGGTATATCCGTGGACCGGCGGCTTGCAGGCGGACGCCATTCTCGCCTATTACGACGAGGCAGGTTTCAAGGATTGGACCCACGCCGATACCGGCGCGCCCATGCTGAAAGCCCAGCACCCCGAATTTGAGTTGTGGAACCAAGGCATCCACGCGCGGTCCGGCGTCGCCTGCGCGGACTGCCACATGCCGTATAAACGGGTAGGCGCGCTCAAGATCAGTGACCATCATGTGCGAAGCCCCATGCTCAATCTGAACAACGCCTGTCAAACCTGCCACAAGATTCCGGAGGATGACCTGCGCGCGCGCGTCGAGAACATCCAGCAAAAGACGCACGACATGCGCGACATCGCCATGGATGCGCTTATGGATCTCATCGATGGCATCACGGCTGCCAAAGCGGCTGGCGCGACGGAAGAGCAGCTTGCGGGCGCGTTGCAGCATCAGCGCAATGCGACCTTCCTCCTGGACTTTGTGGAAGCCGAGAACTCTACCGGTTTCCATGCGCCTCAGGAAGCCGCGCGCATTCTGTTCCTCTCGCTGGACAATGCGCGCAAGGGTGAGATGGCGTTGCCCACGGCTGCCCCTGTTCCGGCGGCTTCTCCTGTAGCAGCGCTACAAAGATAACGGAATGGGCGGCTTCAGTAGGGCGGGATTTGTTCCCGCCCTCTTTCGCCTGCAATCGCGATTAGGAAAAGGACTCGGCCGGATGTGCGTAAGCATGTTGCCCCACCGGGAATCCGGCATCTCGCCTGCTAATGAGCCGCCCGGCGGTGATCCCGGGCCCGTCAAGAAGGCGGGAACAAATCCCGCCCTACGTAATGTACACACTGACTCGTTCGTCGCTGCGTGAGACTGATGAGTGCCAAGCGCGATTATGCTGAGGAGTGGCGTTGACCCCCATGCCCGCACCGACTAGAATGGCGGACAGGGGGAAATCGCAGCCGCTACACCTGTTTCTTGGCGCGGTAATCACAGGGGGGAGTCGTCGATGAATACGCGTTTGAACTCTCGATCGATACAGTTCGCAATCAAAGGAATGCTTTTTATGGCATGTCTTGCCGCGGGCATGGTACGGGCTGACCAGGTGGCCAGTGTGCGCGGCGAATTCTTCGCGCCTCCGGTGGAATACAGCACTGCCCCGCTCTGGGTCTGGAATGACCAGATGACCGAGGAGCAGGTACGCCAATGCCTGCGCGATCTCGCGTCTCAGCACGTCATGCAGGCTTTTGTCCATCCCCGGCCCGGACTGATGACACCTTACTTGTCCGAGGAGTGGATGTCCTTGTGGAAAGTCGCCCTCGATGAAGCCGAAAAGCTCGGCATGAACGTGTGGATCTATGACGAGAATTCCTACCCCTCCGGATTCGCGGGAGGCCACGTACCGGATCTCATGCCGGAATCACGCGCGCAGGGGATCAACTTCGAGGAAGTCGCGGACGTGCCGCTGCCGCTCGACCCCGACGTGCTCGCCGTCTTCGCGATGACCGATTCGGGATTCAACGACGTGACGCCCGCCCCGAACTCGAACCCCGCCTTCGCGACCGGCAAATACGTACTCGTGAAGCGCACCTGGGATCAGCCCTCCGGCTGGTTCGGCGGCAAGACTTTTGTGGATCTCCTGCACCCCGGCGTCACGGAGAAGTTCCTTGAAGTCACGCTGGACGCCTATAAGGAGGCCTTCGGCGAAGAGTTCGGAAAGCGCATGCCCGGCTCGTTCACAGATGAGCCACATCTCGCCCATTCCAGGGGTTTGCACTGGACGCCGGACCTGCCGGAGGCCTTCCAGAAGCGCTGGGGCTACGACCTGATGAAGGTCCTTCCCTCGCTGCAGTTCGACCTCGGTGACTGGAAGCGCGTGCGCCACGATTACTATCAACTGCTCAACGAACTGTTTGCAGAGCGCTGGGGGAAAGTCTACTACGACTATTGCGACCGCGCGGGCATCGCTTTCACGGGTCACTACTGGGAACACGAATGGCCCAACACGCGCACCGTCCCCGATAACATGGCCATGGGCGCGTGGCAACACATCCCTGGCATCGACATCCTTTTCAATCAATACAACGAGGGAGTCCACGCCCAGGTAGGAAACGTGCGCGCGGTCATGGAACTCGCCAGCGTGGCAAACCAACTCGGGCGCAAGCACCGTCTGTGCGAAACCTACGGCGGCGGCGGCTGGGACCTCCGCTTCGAAGACATGAAACGTATCGGCGACTGGGTTAGCGTGCTCGGGATCACCTTCGTGAACCAGCACCTTACGCATTCGACCTTGCGCGGCGCCCGCAAAGGCGACTACCCCCAGACCTTCTCGTACCACGCGACGTGGTGGGATGCCTACCATGTGCAGGCCGATTACCGTGCGCGATTGAGTCTTGTCCTCTCAAACGGGGCCCAGATCAACGATGTATTGCTCATCGAACCTACAACCACGGTCTGGATGTATCAGGGACCCAACAAGGAATACCGGGAGAAGGTGGGGGAGAGCTTCCAGGCTCTTGTGACCGAGTTGGCAAAGGCGAATGTCGAGTTCGACATCGGCTGCGAGTACATCATGGAACACTGGGGCAGCGCGAAGGAGGGCAAGCTTCACGTCGGCGAACGCGCCTACAGCCTCGTTGTGCTGCCGCCCTTTACGGAGAACCTGAACAGCCCGACGATGAAACTGCTCGAAGAGTACCTCAAGCAGGGCGGCCAGGTTCTGTGCATGGATAAGGAACCGCCGGTGATGGTGGATGCGCAAGCGTCCGATCACCCGCGCGAGGCTAGCGCCTCGAAGACGTGGTTCACCCCGGACACCGCACCGTGGCCGGCGCCCGCGTTGCAGTCGCGGCAGTGCGCGGACCCCGCCGGATTCTGCATCACCCTGCCCGCGGACAACAAGGGCATCGTCTATCATCAGCGGCGTCAATTCGAGGACGGACAACTGCTGTTCATCGTCAACACCAGCATCGAAACTGAAGCCAAGGGCGATTTCCGTTGCGGCGGCGTAGGTGGCGTCGAACAGTGGAATCCGGAAACGGGCGAGACCGGACTGGCCTATCCCTTCGAGAAAAGGGACGGAGGCGTGGCTGGCTCGTTCACGCTGGCCCCGTGCGGCAGTCTGCTTCTCTATCTGAGCAAGGATCAGAAAGACGCCGTTCCCGCTCCTGCGCCTCTGACCTTTGCTGCCGTCGCGCCTTTCGGAGGGATGTCCGTCAAACGCACGTCACCCAACGTGCTCACCCTCGACTACGTCGATGTCACCGTCGGCGGCGAGTCGCGAACGGAGCAGTATTACTATGCCGCCGCGGAGCTCATTTTCCAGAAGCACGGCCTTGACAGAAATCCCTGGGACCACGCGGTGCAATTCAAAAATGAACTGATTAACAAGACCTTCGCGCCGGAGAGCGGCTTTGAAGCCACCTACCGTTTCAGCATCGAAGGCAAAAAGATCCCGACGCCGCTCTACGCGGTCGTGGAGCGCGCCGACCTGTACACGATTGCCTGCAATGGCCAGGCCATTACTCCCTCTCCCGGCGAATGGTGGCTGGACCGTGCATTCGGCGTGATCGACATCAGCGCCTGCGTGCAGTCCGGTGATAACGTGCTGACGATCAAGGCGGCCCCGTTCACAATGTTCCACGAACTGGAGCGGGCTTACGTGCTGGGCGATTTCAACGTGATGCCCAAGGACAAGGGCTTCGCCATCGCCGTGGGTGCTCCGCTCACGGTTGGGCCTTGGAATACCCAAGGCAGTCCGTTCTATGGCGCGGGCGTTGCCTACACGCAGACGTTTGATGCGGCCAATCCAAGTGGCCGATATGAAGTGGCACTCGGCGACTGGCTGGGCAGCGTCGCCAAGGTGCGCGTGAATGGGGAAGAGGCTGGCTATATCTACCACCAGCCCTTCACGTGCGACGTGACCAAGCTCGTCAAGGCGGGCGCCAATACCATTGAAGTGGAAGTAATCGGCACGCCGAAGAACACCCTCGGCCCGCACCACGGCGAGCCGCCTCTGGGTATTGCCGCTCCGGACATGTTCCGAAAGGGACCGGTGCCCGGGCCACCCGCCGGCGCCTCTTACAGCACGAATGGATACGGGCTGTTTGCGCCCTTCGAATTGCGCACCGCCGCCCCCTAACCTCTACAAATGCCACGGCTCACGCATGGCC
>JADLCA010000652.1 GCA_020847495.1 Candidatus Hydrogenedentota bacterium
CCCCTGGCCGCGTGACGGGTTGCCATGCATTGGCTGCAAGTGGATTCTATGTGCTTCAGCAGGGCGGCGGAGCTGCGGGCCGCATGATCGTCAAGGCGGGTGCGCCGGGTCCGTCCTATCAGCTTGGGCATGCGCACTGCGACATGCTCAGCTTTGAGTTCTCGGGAGGCGAGGCCCGGATGATCGTGGACTCCGGCGTGCACGGCTACGAGAATGACGGGTGGCGGGCCTATTGCCGCGGCACCGCCGCCCACAATACGGTGCGCGTGAACGGGTGCGAGCAGATGGAGTGCTGGGACCGCTTCCGGGTCGGAAGGCGATACAAAGCGGCGATTCGCCAATGGGGTGAGTGTGAAGATGGCTGGATCTTGGGGGCCAGCCACGATGGGTTCCGGCCGTGGACACATGAACGCACCGTGCTGTTCGCGCGTGCGGGATTCTGGCTAATCGCCGACCGGGTGATTGGACCCGGTAGCCCGGTTGTCGAGAGCTTTCTGCACGCGCACCCCGACGTATCTATCGCCGAGAGGGAAGTAGGTTGGGATTTGACGCGAGTAGGCGAGCAACTCCGGGTGGTGCCATTCGGCTTCCGCGAGTCTCACATCGTCAAGGGAAGCGAATCGCCGAAACAGGGCTGGTATTGTCCCCGCTTTGGCGTTACGTTACCGGCGCCTTGCCTGGTCCTGCGTGTCTCCGGCAATGGTCCTGTGCATTGCGGGTTCGCCTTTTTTCCCCGGCCTGGCGACGTACTCGATCCGGAGGCGCTTGGTGCTCTTGCCCTGCGGTTACGGGAAAGCGGCAAATGAAGATCCTGCTGCTCACCCAGTACTTCCCTCCTGAATTCGGCGCGGCGGCCGCGCGGAATTCGGAGCACGCGAAGCTGTGGGCGGAGGCGGGTCACGAGGTGGAGGTTTGCACGGGGTTCCCGAATTATCCGTCCGGGGTCATTCCCCTCGAATACAGGGGGCGTCTGTACGCGTGCGAATCGCGCGATGGGTACCGCGTCAATCGCACGTGGATTTTCGCAACACCCAACCGATCGGTCCTCAAGCGAGGACTGGCCTCATTGTCGTTTTGCATGTCGGCGCTGCTTGGAGGACTGCTGTTGTGCCAGAGACCGGACGTTATCATCGCGTCCTCTGGTCCATTCTTTGCCGGGCCTTTGGGATATCTTCTCAGTGTGTTGAAGCGCGCGCCTCTGGTCTTCGAGGTCCGCGACATCCTGCCGCAACAGGCCGTGGACGTCGGCATGATTCGCAATCGCTTCCTGATCCGCGTGTTGCAGGCGATCGAGGAGTTTCTGTACCGCCATGCGGCGCGTGTGGTCACGGTGGCTGAGGCGTCCATGCAAGCCATCGTGGCGCGCGGTTTCGATGCGTCCCGATTCCACGTAATCGAGAATGGCGTCAACGAGGGTCTGTTCAAGCCGGGTCCCAGTGAGAATGAGCTTCGTTTGGAACATGGATGGCAAGGCAAGTTCGTGGTCATGTATGTGGGTGCGCACGGCGTCTCCCAGGGATTGTTCACCTTGCTGGATGCCGCCGCCGAACTCCGCGAGCATACGGATGTGCTCTTCGTATTCGCCGGCGACGGCGCGGACAAGCCCGCCTTGATCGCGGCAGCGGACGCGCGCGGATTGGCCAACGTGAAGTTCCTGCCCTTGCAGCCTAAGGATCGCATGCCGGAGCTGTACGCGGCCGCGGATGTCTGCTTCGTGCCCTTGCGCAAGGGCGAGTACTTTACGATTAACATTCCTTCCAAGATATTCGAGATCATGGCGTGCGCACGCCCCATCATTCTGGGGGCCAAGGGCCAGGCCCGCGATATTGTCGAGCGCGCGGGCGCTGGCCTGTGCGTCGAGCCCGAGGACTCAGGCGACTACGCAGAGGCCGTGCGCCGGCTCTTCCACGAGCGCGCGTCCGGTTCCGCCATGGGTGAGAAGGGGAGAGCCTTCGTGCTGGAGCACTTCACGCGCCAGAAGAAGGCGATGCGCTATCTGGGAATTCTGGAGTCAGTGGTGTCAGGGAAGAACACGTGATGGATGCGGCTCCGCGCACAGAGGACGAGAGCGGCCTTGCGCGCATGCGCGACACCGCGGCTGCTGGCGTGGCGCTGGTGGTCCTCGCACTGTGGCCATTCACGCCTTCGCCCGCCACGGATGCCAAGTATCTGATCATCGGGCTGCTGCCCGGAGTGCTTGCGTTGCAGTGGTGGTTACATCTGCGACGCTGCGGTCCCGGCGCGCTGGCCGGGGGTGTTACGGCCTGGGTTCTGGGGTGCTTTCTTGCAGTGAACCTTCTCTCCGCGTTCCTCTCCGCGCATCTTCTCTATTGCCTGGTGGAGTTCTTCAAGCTCCTCGCGTTGGCTTTGCTGTTCTTTCTGACCGCGCAAGCGTGCCGTATGCCGGAACAGGCCTGGCGCATGCTGCTGATCGTATGCGGCGCGATTGCGTTGACCAGTGTCTACGGTCTGTCGCAATGGGCGGGTCTGGATCCTTTCCCCTGGGAAACGCGGGATGTTGAAGAGTATCGCGGCTTGCCGTCCACGTATGGAAATCCGAACGTCGCCGCGCATGCGCTCAATTTGGGGCTGCTCTGCGCGCTGGGATTGGTTTCGCGCAGGAGGACGCGCTGGTGCGTGTTCTTCGTCCTTGTGATTCTCGCCCACTTGTATCTGACGGATGTGCGCGCCGCGAAAGTCGCCGTCCCTGCCGGGTTGGCGCTGGCGCTCGCTGCGGAACTCGCGCGGCGCCGCACCGGTAGCGCACCGCGTGCCATCTTCGCCACCGTCGTGGTTTGCGGGCTGTTTGGTATAGGTCTCATGGCGGGCGTGATGGGGTATCACCATGTCCGAAGCGGGACGCTTGCGCCATCGGGCCACACCTTCCTGCTGCGTTACAACTCGTTTTACGGCGCGAGCCGGATGATGATGGAGCGCCCGCTGACCGGTTTCGGGCCCGGCGCGTACTGGCTGGAGAACCCTCCCTATTGGACGCCGTACGAGCAAGCCTTTTTCGCCACGGATCGCAAATTCAACCGCAATGTGCACAATGAACTCCTCGAAACGGGAGTCGAATCAGGCTTCCCCGGCGCCTTCCTTTTCATCGGGTTCCTGGTTGCGCTTTTGACTGCGGCCCTTGGGATCGCCTACCGGGCGAGGGATCGTGACACGCGCATGCTCGGATACACGCTTGCCGCATGCGTCACCGCGTTCGGAGTGGACGGACTCTTCGGCTTCAACCTGCGCAGGCCGGCTTCGGCAGCCGTCTTTTTTGTACTTGCGGGGATCGTGGCTGGGGTGTACGGGGAAGGTCGAGGAGCGCACGCCGGAACTCGCGCGCGCCCCTTCCGGTTGGGAGTTGCGACTGCGGCTTGTTGCGCCGCGCTCGTGCCGGCTACTTTTGCCGGCCTCACGTTTGCCGCCCAAACACTGCACCAGGAGGCTCGCGGGGCGGAAGGGTCAGCACGGAGCAGGGAAAGGGCAATAGGACTCTTGAAGCGGGCAGAGCGGCTCGCTCCCTGGGACCCCGTCTTTTCAGAACATGAAGGCGATATTCTCTCGGAAAGCGGAAAGCCACGTGAGGCCATAGCAGCCTACGAGCGTGCGCGGGCAAGGAACCCGCACTGGGTACCCATCCACCTGGGAATCGCTCAGCAGTCCCATATTCTCGCCCAGACTGGCGATCAAGCAGGCGGGAGTGTGGCGCGCGCAGCCATTGGCCGTGCTTTAGCGCTATGCCCAACACTCCCGGAAGCGCATCTGTTGCAGGGCCAAATGGCGTTGACCGATGCACTAGGTATCGCGCCGGAGGATGACACGGCAGAAAGAAACCGTAAGAGCCTTTTTCTGAGTGCGGTCGCGCATTGCGGCGACGCGCTCAAGTATGGTCTCGACCAACAGGAGCCCGCGCATTTGGCGATGGCACAGGCCCACTACTGGCTTGGGGAAAACAAGGAGGCCGAAAGTGCGTTAATACGTGCTGTGCAAGCCGCTCCCGGCGAGGAGACCACATGGGCCGCGTTTGAGCACTATGCGGTCAACACGGGCAACTGGGATTCGTACGCGGATACCCTGTCCGAAGCCTTGGCCTCCGCCGAAAGCGGGCGGGCGCCTTTCCCCAGGGCAGCGGGCTTAATCGCACTGCGGCTGGCGAAGGACTGCCGGGAGCGTCTAAAGGACGACACCCTGGCACGTGCGGCGGTCACGCGCGGGTTGCGCCTGCAACCCTGGAATGACGACCTCTTCGGAGCCTATATCACGCTGGAGGGCGACATCGAGTCGCGCGAGGAACTCCGGCAGGCTGTGGAACGGGCGTTCCTGATGTCCGGGGCCCCGTGGTTGGGCGGCGCCCCCTGGCGCCTGAACGACCGCCTGACGAACCCGTCAAGCAAAGCGGATTCCGAAGTAGCCTTGGAAGTGGCGGAAGCTGCGCGCGAGGCATATCAGGCAAAGCCTGAAAGTGCGGCCCGCAAATACGGGTGGGTTCTGAAGGCACACGGACTTCTGGTCAGGACTTCGGACGAGTCCGCGAAAGTCCGGGGCGATACGCTCGCTGATCTAGCGGCAACGGCATTGGCAATCGGCGCCGTGGCGGAATCCGAATCGCTCTATGCGGACGCCTTGGAACTCCAGGCAGATGATACGCGGCAGGGAAGCACGCTTGGCCGTGCTGAAACCCTGTACCTCATGGGCAAGGAGGACGAAGCCTTGGCCTTGGTCGAGGGTGCCGCGCAAACGTGGCCGCAGAGTTTCGAGGTGGCACTGGCACGCGCGCGGCTCTTGAGCCGAGTAGGCCGAACCGCGGAGGCCCGGCTCGCGTACCGTCTCGTCCTCACGCGTTACGCGCTCGGACCGGAAGACCGGTCCCACGTGCAAAGCGAACTTGACCAGCTCAAGCCGGAGTCTGCACCATGAGAGCGAACCAGTGCGAATCGCCCGGCGGCAAGCGGACTGAGGCGGCCTCTCTCACGGGCGTCACGCTCGTTCTGAGTCTCATCGCTTGTTGTGGATTCAGCGTGTTCGTCTGCGCGTATGCGCGCACGGGGGAGAGGCTACTCGAACAATCCGTGCGCAAACAGGGCATGATCTACCTTGAGCAGGCGGAGCGCCTGGAAACGGCGGGGGAGTATGAGAATGCGGCACGTCATTATCGTCTTGCGCTCGACGCCGAGTTCGACGCGCACAAGTACCGCACCTACACGTTGAAGCGCCTTGGCGCGCTGCTGTGGTGGAGGGAAGGGGCCGAGGCCGCGCTGCCCTATCTTCAGGAGGCTTTTCAGCAACCGGACGCGCCGATCACGCTTTATGAGCCGCTGTGCGACTCGCTGATCCAGCTCGGCCGGCATGATGATGTCTATGAGGTGCTCTCGCGCTGGCGTGAAGATGCGCGCAGGGGATCGGACAGGGAGCAAGAAGCGCTTTCTTACTATTACGAGGGCAAGGCGTTTCAGAAGACCGGCGACGAGGCCAAGGCCCGCGAGGCGTTCATGGCGGGAACGCAGGTGCTTCCCGGAGGACGCAGCGCGTATGAGTTGGGTGCCGGTTTTGAGCGCAAAGGCGATGACGGCCTCGCGCTCTTGTATCTGGAGCAATTCCTGGAGACCGGCTCGGGCGAGCGGGCCCGTCATGCGCGAACGCTGATAGATGAGATACTCCAACGGCGTGCGAAGAACGATGGATTCCCGCATTCGGACGAATGACTGTGCAGGGCCGGTTTCCGTGCGGGCGTATCAACGTCCGGAGCCGAGTACCTTTACCTGGAATCCCGCCGCGCACCACTCTTTGTGGTCCAGGATGTTGCGCGTGTCGAACAGAACGGTCTTGCGCATCTGCTTTGCGACTTGACGGGGATTCAGGTATTTGTAGTCGTTGTGGTCGGTCAACAGGGCAATGCAGTCGGCGCCCGCAAAGCACGCATCGAGCGCTTCAAGTTCGATGGGGCTGTTTTTCACGTACGGGTCGTGCACGGAGACCCGCACGCCTTCCACGTGCAGCAGGCGAATTACTTCCAGGGCCGGACTCTCGCGCATATCATCCACATTCCCCTTGAAGGCAAGTCCAAGGACGGCGGCCTTGGGATCCTTGACGCCCTCCAACATCGCGAGGATGCGGCGCGTGACGTGTGCGGGCATGCCATCGTTGCACTCGCGCGCAAGGCGGATGATCCGGGCGGTTTCAGGGAATTGTTCGACAAGGAACCAGGGGTCCACGGAGATGCAGTGCCCGCCGACGCCCGGTCCGGCCGTGTGCACATTGACGCGGGGGTGGCGGTTTGCGAGCCGTGCCACGTCGCCGAAGTCAATTCCTAACTTCTCGCACAGGAGCGCGATTTCATTGGCCAGCGCAATGTTGACATCGCGGAACGTGTTCTCGATGACTTTGACCATCTCGGCGGTTGTGACATCCGTGAGGAAGATATGTCCTTCAACGAAGCTGGCGTAAATCTCGCGGGCCTTCTGCGCGCTGGTCTCGTCGTATCCGCCGATTACCCGGTCATTTTCGATTAGCTCTTTGAGGATCTTCCCCGGCAGAACACGTTCGGGGCAATGCGCGAGATGGATTTCCTCGCCGACGCGCAGTCCCGATTGCTCGAGGATAGGCTTCAGCAGGTCGCGGCATGTGCCCGGTGGCGACGTCGATTCCAGGATGACCAGATTGCCTTCTTCCAGATAGGGGACGATTTGCTCCGTCGCTTGGCAGACGAAATGCATGTCGGCCTTCTTGTCGTGCGTCAGTGGGGTGGGAACCGCGATGAAGTACACATCCGCCTTTTCGGGTTGCAGGGAAGCACGCAAGTTGCCCGAGCCGATGGCGGCCTTCACGACCGTGTGCAGGCCGGGCTCCTCGATGTGGATGTTGCCCAGGTTCACGGTCTCCACGACGCGCGCGCCCACGTCGACCCCGAGGACCTTGTAGCCGTTCGTCGCAAGGACACTCGCCGTGGGCAGCCCGATATAGCCCAATCCCATCACGCACACCGTCTTCATAGGTCTACACTCCGAGGGACGCCAGGTGAGCGGCGATCCGTTTGCTGGCAAGCCCGTCGCCATATGGATTCACGGCATTGGCCATGGCGCGGTATCGCTGTTCGTCGTCGAGAAGCTGCTGAACACCCGCAACTATACCTTCATACGTGTTGCCCACAAGCATCGCCGTGCCGGCGGTGACGGCCTCGGGCCGCTCGGTGACCTCCCGCATGACCAGGACCGGTTTCCCCAACGCCGGGGCTTCTTCCTGAACGCCGCCAGAGTCAGTCAACACCAGACAGGCTCTTTTCAAGAGATGGACGAACGGCAGGTATTCGAGCGGCTCGATGATGTGGATGCGCTCTTGACCCGCGAGCAGCGCGTCGACAACGCGCCGCACATTTGGATTGGGATGGACTGGATAGACGAGTTCCACACCGGGATTGCGCCGGACCAGATCCCGCATCGCCCTGCACATCTGCTCGAACCGTTCCCCGAAGCTCTCGCGGCGGTGCGCTGTGACCAGAATCAAGCGCCGTGCGTCGCCGGCAGACTTGAGCAGCGGGTCCTCGAACTCGTAGGGACGCTGGGCCACGTCCAGCAGGGCGTCAATAACCGTGTTACCCGTGACCAGGATGTGCTCGTCGGGAATATGTTCGCCGCGCAGGTGCTGTGCCGCCAGAGGGGTGGGCGCGTAGTGATAGTCACAAAGGACGTCCGCAAGCCGGCGGTTCATTTCTTCCGGAAAGGGCCGTTGCTTGTCGTAGGTGCGCAAGCCGGCTTCCACGTGGCCCACCGGCGTTGAATGGTAATAGCAGGCCAGCGCCGCGGCAAACGTGGTCGTGGTGTCCCCGTGGACGAGAACCACGCCGGGTTTTTCCGACTGCAGGATGCGGCCCAGTTCCACCAGCACCCGGCTGGTGATGTGGTCGAGCGATTGACCGGGACGCATCACATCGAGATCGTAATCCACAGGGATACGAAACAGTTCGATGACCCGGTCGAGCAATTCGCGGTGCTGCGCGGTCAAACAGACGCGGACGTCGAAGCCGCCTCGCGCTTTCAACTCCTTCACCACCGGAGCCATCTTGATGGCTTCCGGGCGAGTGCCCATGACAAACAGGACTCTCATCTGGCGCGATCCCGAACAAGGAAGCAAGCCAGCATTGCGAATGCGCGGTTCCGTTCGGGCACACGCGCAACTCTCATTCGAGCATGCTCCTTCGCACTTGCCGTACTCCGTGCCGCGTTAACACTCACTGGCGCAATCCAAGCCAAGGTAGCGAAGTATACTGCACGCATCGGTGGATTGGCCAACCCGGAATCAGCGCGGGCGTTTGCTCCCGCCCGGATGTGGAACTATAATTGCCGTGGTGGGGAGACACAGAAGAAGGGCTTCTCAGCGTATCGAGAGGAAATCCATGGCGGCTCAATCGGAATCCACCCCCTCGTTCCACTATAGCCAAATTGGGACGGCGCTGGCACGGCGGACGCTGTTCTTCGGAGCCGCGGCGGGCCTCTTCGCGGCCGTGTACACGCTCACCCTGGACAACGTGTACCAGGCGCAGGCGGGATTGCTTCTCGCGCCTCCTCCCGTGAGCGAAGCGCTGCGTACGGGAGAGTCTGTTCTGCAGGAGAATCCTGCCGCGCAGATCGGGTTTCTCATGTCGCGTCCTCTCTCGGTTCCTGGTTACGATCTGCTGCTGCGCAATGACAGTATCGTTCAGGCGCTGCGCGCGAAGCTCCAGGAACTGCTGGCAAAAGAAGGTGGGGAAGAGGACGTGCCGCTGGAGTCCGTGCGGGAATCCATGAGCGTCCAGACACGGGTGATGAAGCAGACCGCCAATGACATTGAATACGCGCCGCTGATGACCCTGGTTTACACGGCCGCCTCCCCTGCGCTGGCTGCCGAGATGGCAAACGAATGGGCACGTCTGGCCGTGGAGACTTCCAAAGAGATCAGCGCCAAGGGAAGGGCAGGGTCGCAGTCGTTCCTCAATGCGCGTTTCGAAGTGGTTGTGGAAGAACTGCGGAAGACGGAAACCGGTATCCAGGAGCACGAATCTGCCTGGGATCTGGAGAACATGCCTATACGACTGGCCGAACTGCAGGCGCAGGCGACGAACTTTGAAACCGAGATGCTGACACTCGTCCCGGAGATCGAAAGGGCCAAGGCCGAACTGTCCAGCGTCGAAACGGAATTGGCTGGTATGAGCGAGACAGTCACGCTTCGCAAGGCGGTGCCCGATGACGCGTACTGGCTCATGGCAGACAAGGAACGCTCGTCAGAGGATAGCGTGCTGGAGACGGAAGAGGTAAGCGCCCTGTTCGTAACTCTGAGGACGCAGCAGAGCAATCTCCAAAGTGAGCTGGCGGGAATGATCGAACGCAAGGATGCGATCGCGGCTGCCTTGGAACAGTTGAAGGCGCAGAACGCGCAGCTTTTGAAGGATCTCGCCGAGCAAAAGCGCGTTCGCGCGGAATTGACCCGGCAAGCGGACGTGTACAAGACGCAGTACATGCGGCTGGCGGAGAACCTTGAAGCGGCACGGTTCGCGGATGCCCGCACGGAGGCCGATCTGAAGATCGCATATGCCGCGGTTCCGCCCGAGCACAAGGTGGGACCTCACCGCAGTCTAACCGTTCTGACGGCGGCGATTCTGGGCGCGCTGGTTGTCCCTCTGCATTTTCTTGCCCGCTTGTCGCTGCGGCGGCTCGCTGCTCATTTGGATTCCGCGGCCGCCGCGCAGCAACCGCCGGGCGCGGCGTAAGCGGGCGCGGCAATGCGCCACTTGCGGCACGGGGGATCGCGGCGCGGCAACCCGAAAGATGGTCATGAGTAAGGGCGGGACGATGGTCCGCGGCGCCTTCCTCTCTGGTGCGGGAATGCTTGCCTCCATGGCGGGTTCCCTCATCGCCGCCGTAATCTTCGGACGAATGCTTCCAGAATCGCAGGTAGGCGTGTTCTGGATGCTCATCCTGCTGTGTGACGGGCTGCTCATTCTCAGCAACCTCGGACTTCAGAATGCTCTCCCCAAGCTCATTGCCGAAGCGCCCGAAGCGAGGCGCGGGGGGATGGGCGCCAGTATCCTGCTCGTGCAAGGGGCGATATCGCTCGCGCTTGGCACCGTGCTGCTTGCCGTCTGGCTGCTGCTGCCGGACCCTCGCATCATCACCTCGAACGCATCCTGGCTGGACCTGTATCCCCATCTGTGGATACTCCCTCTCTTGTGCATTGCCGCGGCGCAACGGGACACCGCCCTCGCGATACTGGCCGGTATGAACCGGTACTCGGGGCGGGCGGTTGGCTTGATTGTGGGATCGGCCGTA
Source organism: Candidatus Hydrogenedentota bacterium (assembly GCA_020847495.1). Taxonomy (GTDB): domain Bacteria; phylum Hydrogenedentota; class Hydrogenedentia; order Hydrogenedentales; family SLHB01; genus JAHDWY01. The sequence goes on from JADLCA010000652.1 coordinate 10,296, forward strand.
CAGGTGACGCTGGTCGCCGTTGCGATTGCGTGGCTCAGGCTGGGACTGGTGGCGCTTGCGTTGTGCACCTTCATTTCCTACGCGGCGGCCGCGGCATGGCTGCTCTGGCAGGTGGACCATTTTCGATTGCGCAGCGATATGTGGGCGACTTATTCGCGCGCGGCGCGTTTCAGCATTCCGCTCTTTCTGAATAATGTGTTGGGTTTCGTCTATCAACGCGCCGACACGGTGCTCGTGGCGATGTTGCTGGGAAGCCCCACGCTCGTTGCCTATTTCGAGATGGCCAAACGGATTCCAAACCTGTTCTCCCGGGTCCTGGTGGCAATGCTCGTTCCCTACCTGCCGGGTCTGTCCAGCCGTATAGCGAATGAAGACTTTTCAGGGGCCTCGCGCCTGTTGAACAAGACCCTTGGCCTTGTCGCGTTCCTGGGGTACGCGTCGGTTCTTGCGGTGCTGGTGATCCAGCGTCCGTTGATCGTTTTGCTGTTTTCGGAGCGCTACCTCGAATGCCTGCCGGTTCTCTGGTTGCTCATGACAGGGGCGTGCCTTGCCCTGCAATCGGGCATCCTGGGCCTCTCACTAATCGCCGCCGGTCGCCCCGAACGCGTGACGGGCGCCAACCTCGTTTCCGCCGCAGTGAGTGTCGTCCTGAATTACGCAATCATCCCGCGATTTGGTATCATCGGCGCGGC
>JADLCA010000653.1 GCA_020847495.1 Candidatus Hydrogenedentota bacterium
CGGCGCGCCACCCCCAGGAGAGTGGATTCTTGCCTCGCTTCCCGAACCGCATGGTGCTTTCCCCTGTTTAATCTCAGATTGTAGCACAGAGCAAGCCGACACGCAATATATTGTGGTTGTGGGTCTATGCGACGGCGGCACCCCTTTATTTAGGGGTGCCGCCGTTGAAAAAACACTATATGTAGTTGACCTAGAACACCTTAACGACGGATTCGGCTACTGGATGATACCCCGATCCCGGAGTACGCCCAGGACCAACTCGGCAGATTCTTCCAAGGAGTGGACGCCGGTATCGACGACAATCTCTGCGTTGTCGGGCTCTTCGTACGGCGCGGAGATGCCGGTGAACTCGGGGATCTGGCCCGCACGGGCCTTCTTGTAGAGACCCTTGGGGTCACGCTGCTCGCACACATCCAAGGCACACTTCACGTAAACCTCGAAGAAGTTGCCTTCGCCGGCGATTGCGCGGGCCTTGTCGCGGTCGGCGCGGTAAGGTGAGATGAAGGCCGTCATGGCGATCACGCCCGCTTGGGTGAAGAGATGGGCCACTTCGCCGATGCGGCGGATGTTCTCCTCGCGGTCTTCGGGTGAGAACCCAAGGTCCTTGTTCAAACCGTGCCGGATATTGTCGCCATCGAGCACAAAGGTGCGGCAACCCGCGTCGAAGAGGGCGTTTTCCACCGCGTGGGCCAGGGTCGACTTGCCCGAACCGGACAGCCCCGTGAACCAGATCACAACGGCCTTGTGGCCGTTCTGCTTCTCGCGGTCATCCTTCGTGATATCGGCGTGATGCCAAGTGATATTGGTTGCTTTGACTTTGTCTGCCATGCCTTGCTCCATAGAAAGATTGGTTGCGTATTCAAGAAATTCGGGAAAGGCCGGAGTATAGCAGGAGACGGCAGGGATTGCGAATCGGCGAATTGGGAGCGTCCGGGTCTTGTAATCCTATGATCGCAGCTTGGCGGCCCAGTTTCCTGGCGTCAGCGTGGCTCTCGCTCGATGACCTGACCTCCGCGGATGAGAAGTGCCTTGCGTCGAGCGTGCACACCCAAATACGGACACTCTCCAGCCGGGGCCCACTGGAGTTTCCCTTGCTGGTCAAGCCAGGCAACTACGGAAGGCTGGCGGTCGAGCCAACGGGCGAGGTCAAAGTCCCAATGGTCCGTGCAGTGTTTGCGTGATTCGTGGCCGTTGTCCAGGTAGAGAAACTCGCGTCGTAGCCAAGGCTGGTGTCCCTCTGAGGTAGGAGCAGGCGGATCGGAAAAATAGGTCATGAGGTATGCCCGGTAGCGGCCTTCCGCTATGGGGAGTGAATGCATTACCAACTGGGCGCCGGGGGATTCCATGAGACGGGGGACTACATAAGGCGCCTCGGGGCCGGTCTCGATCTCGAAGGTGGCCCGGGCGCTCGCCTCATCAGGCGTATGACCCTGGAGGTCGAGCGCGCCGAGAGTAACACGGTAATGAATGCAAGCCTGGGGAGGACAATCCGGACCAAAGACATGCCACCAGATTCCATCCAGCCCGAATGTATCGATGGTCATGTGAACGGGCTCGCCGCAGGAGGGGCAGCGTGCCACCAAGATACGAGGGAGCCCTTCCAAGGACCGCTGTGTGAGTTCGCGCTCCTCTGCGCGGTACCGGCGGAGATCTTCGGTCGATGTGGACTTGCCGTACTTCGCGAGCCGGATTTCAGTCATCCGATTCAGAATCCGCCCGCGCTCCTCCAAGCTCAGCGTGTCCAAGGTACGACCCCCTCAACTTGTTACAGGGAATGAAATGACATTGTACACGCCCAGGCCTGAAGTCGAAAGCCATACTGCCGGAGACTTAATTGGACTTCTTGCGCGGCTTCGTCTTCTCGACGGCAGACCCCGATGAGTCGGTTTCCTCTTCACTCGAAGAGAGCGGATCGAAAACCTCAACCTTGATGCCCGGTTCGCGCCGCGAGGCGCCTTCTTCCTCGGCAGGCGCCGGCTTGGGCTTTTTTTCAGTCTTCTTGCGTGAATTCAACGGTTCCCACACCTGTACGCTGACACCCGGTTCGCGGCCCGCCGGCGCATTCTCTGAAGCGGCGCCTTGTTGCTCCTCGTTCCTAACGGTCGTCGCGCTTGCTTCTTCCGGCGCGTTATCATCCTCCTGGCTCGATTCTGCCCTCTGCACGGGCCGATCCGGCATCGGCACCTGGGATTCTGGCTCCTGTGCCATCGCTACCTTAGGTTTGTTCGGGGGAGGCAACTCATCCGGATACAGTGGCAGGTTGGGCGCATCACGATCGTCGTACCCTTTAATGGGGTCATAGGGGCGGTAGTGTTCCCACTGCCATCCCGGAGACTTCTCGTTGTAGTACACATACCACCCGGAGCGCTGCTTGCGTGCGAAGTAGCGCTTCAGGTGCAGGTCGCGATGGTTTTCGGGCCCCTGGAGGATGACGAGGATGCGCCCGTCCGGTTCGAAGACCGTCACGGGGTAGTCCACATAGTCGGACTTCTCGTACTGATTTTCGGGACCATGATGCACCACGTTGCCGCTCGCGTAATGGGCATGGGTCTCCACGGCTTCATTCAAGGCGAGCAGCGTCTCTTTCTGGCGCTCCGTGATGCCGCCCATGTCAGGGTGAAATGGAGGCCATTTCACATCCCCGGCGCCGCGCACCTCCTCGCGAATGCCTACGGCAAGCAGGTCGTAGTCAGCCGTAAGGTAATGGTGCGGCGCATCAGGCCGTGCGAGGACGCACAAGGGTTCACCCTCGCCCGCGAGTTCGTCACGGCTGTAGGTATTGTTCGTGGCAGGGTCGTGCCACTGTCCGTTCTCGCCTTCGACGAGGACCAACGGGAACGCATCTTCCGGTGCGCCCGCCAGCAGAAACGTACGCACGGCACGATCTTCGACGCGCAGCGGTCGAGCCACCGCATATCCCTCGTCTATGCACTCTTGCAC
>JADLCA010000654.1 GCA_020847495.1 Candidatus Hydrogenedentota bacterium
GACTCGAATCGGCAAGGCGGATCAATCGCCCAGCCGCGAACATCGCTCCCCGCGCGTCGCGTCCCACCAGGTGTACTTTGGTCCCGCCTACCTCAATGGCATAGGCCTCCGGCTTGTCCGGTACGTTCACGCCAGAGACCGTGTCCGCCGTTCCTATGAGGATCGCCACGCCGCTATCCGGCATGGCGGTGACTATTGGCAGCAAAACGCCGGAGCGCTCCGCCAATTCCTCGCTGAGCATCTCGGCCGCCTTGAGCACAACTCCCTCGGAGGGGGACGGAAAGATGACCGCCTTCGTCAGATCAACATCCGCGGCTGAAGGGAAGGCAAACGCCATGCCCATCAGAACCAAAGCCACAGTCTTTACCCAGATACCCGGTTTCATGCTGTTCCCCTCCCTCGAGCGTGGATGGCCGCGCGTTGCCCACAACGCGCTGACCGCTTGAACCGTATTGTAAGGACTTCGATTCTGGTAATCCATGGCCGGTACAGGCTCATTCCGGTATGCACGTGGCGGAGAGCAGGACTTGGCAAGACGCCTCGGTGCGTCGTATAGTGAAACGCGATGGAGGCGAGAGCCTCTTCCATGCTGCAAGGAACTGGTTCTGTGGAGGCGCTTGCCTCCTTCTGCAAACGCGCCGCTTACCGGCAAGGAGAGACACCTTGAACCGCAGGGAGAGCCCGCTCAGCGAAGAGCAGGTCAAGAGATTTCATGACGAAGGGTACCTTGTCGTGGAGCGCGTCTTTGATGATCGCGATCTGCAGCCCGTCATCGATGAAATCGATCGGGAGGTCAATCGCCGCGCCGGGGCACTGGTCGCGAACGGCACGTTGAGCCGTGCCTACACAGAGTGCGGATTCGAGCGCCAGCTCGCTCACATCAGCGCAGAGACCGACGAACTGGCCATTTCGATCTGGAACGGCGTCTTGAGCGGCCCCGGCATCTTTCACCTCATCAGCCATCCGCGCCTGGTGGATGTTGCAGAAGTTTTCTGCGGGCCCGAAGTCATTGCGAGCAGCGTGTACCGGTTGCGTCCGAAGATTCCGAATTACGGATACGGCGCTGTGCCTTGGCATCAGGACTCCGGCTACTTCGAACCCTATTGCGATTCCGCGCTCGTGATAACCGCATGGGTGCCCCTGGTTGACGCATGCGAAGCCAATGGCTGCCTGTGGGTGATTCCCGGTTCGCATCGGAATCCCGTGGTGCCGCATCGGCTGCACGAGAGTGGCAAGTACCTCGAGATTGCCCCAGAGGACTTGCCGCAGGGCGAGGCCGTTGCATGTCCCGTTCCCAAGGGCGGGGTGCTCCTCATGACCAACCGGACCATCCACGGCAGCTTTCAGAACACAACGGATGTGGTTCGCTGGAGCATGGACCTGCGTTACCAGAGCGCATCGCTCCCCACCAATGCCCCCATTACGCGGCTGGAGAATGAAGAAATCCCTTCCGTTGAAGCAGGGGTGCCGGCGGCGTGTTATCCGCCGGAGGCGGACTTTCTTGTGCGCAGCAGCGCGCGTCCTGCCGAGGTCATCAGTACTGCGGATGCATTCGATGCGTTGCGCAAACGCCACAAACCTGCTGAGGTGACAAATCGCTGGGGTGTGCAGTGGGCCGCACCGAAGAGCCTGTAAGAGATGCTGTCGCGGGTCAGTCCGTGTGGAAGACCTCTGCCATCGCGGCCCATTTCTCTCCATCGGCGCGATTCTTGACCGGGAACTGGCAGGGGTCGGTTTCCTTCCACCATTTCTGCGTCATGGGGTCGGCAGCCATCTTCGCCATATCGGCTTTGAAATCCTCCCCGGTGTATTCGAAATAGCTGAAGAGATAGTAGTTACCATCGTCCAGTTTGTGGAGGTAGATCGAGTAGTTGCGGATGTTGCAGTCCTTGATCATTTGGAGGACTTCGGGCCACGCGTTCGCGTGCAGTTCTTTATAGTAGTCGAGTTTCTCCGCCTTCAAGCCAATCACGCTGCCGAACCGCTGTACCTTTTGCGCCGCCTCGGCACGGGCTTGCAGATACACCAGCATTACAGGAAGCAACAGGCAGGCAATCGCGATGAATAACTTGCGCATGATCTGAACTCCTTTGTCCCCAGTGGGACTGACACCGTCTTTCGCGCAGGCTCTGCGCGCCGAGATTCCTATCTCGGCCGCCGAGATTCCTATCTCGGCAGCGAAACACGGTGTCTGTCCCCAATCCGTAAGATCAACCGAATTTCACATACAGCATGATCATGATGACGCACAACAGCGCGGCGGCGATAATTGGCATACCGAAAGTCTGGCCGGGTTTGCGCTGAAACGGAGCCAACGGACTCGCCCAGCTCAGAGCCGCGCGCTCCGCCGAAGGCGCATCCGGAGCCACAAGCGAGGTTGCGGTCATGATAACCCCGCACGCGCACGCCAGGTAAAAGCCCGCCATCATGAAGGGCACATTCCAGCCGGTACTCTCCTTGAACCAATCGAGCAAAAACACGGTGAAGCCGAGCGCGGATCCCGCCACCAGCGTGACGATCGATCCCGTGGAGGAAGCGCCACGCCAGAAAACGCCAAACAGAAACACGACGGTGATCGGTGGCGCGATGTAGCAGATCGCCGCGTTAATGCCCTGAAAAACGGACGGATATCTCCCCAGGAACGGCGACCACGCCACTGCGACTACGAGCCCCACCAGCGTGGCAATCCGCCCGACCGTCACGAGCGCCCGGTCCGTTGTGGTTGGGAGGAAATGCCGGTAGATGTCGTGGGAAAAGAGCGTGGCCGCGGAGTTGAGCGCGCCCGATACGGTGCTCATCAGCGCCGCGAGCAGCGCCGCCGCGACGAGCCCGCGAAGACCGGCGGGCAGGAGATTGCCGATCATGAAAGCGTACACCTGCTCGGACTTCTCCAGCGTGTTTGGCAGCACGCCCTGCGTAATAAGGGCGCCGCAGATGAGGCCTGGCAGCACGAAGATGAACACGGGCAGAATTTTGATGAAACCCGCGAACAGCGCCCCCAGGCTGGCGTGGGTCTCGTCCTTGGCTCCAAGCACGCGCTGCACGATCGTCTGGTCCGTGCACCAGTACCAGATGCCAATCACGGGATATCCGAGCAACACGGAGTACCACGGCAATCCGGACGGGTCACCCTTCGGCCGCAGCATCGTCAATTGGTGTGGGTCCACGACGGAAGTGATGCCCTCCCATCCCCCCGCGCGGGACCAGGCAATCGCGGTCAACAGGATGGCCCCCGCGAGCAGGATGACGGTTTGCACGGATTCAGTGATGACGACCGCCATCAACCCGCCGATGATCGTGTAGATCCCCGTGACGATGGCGACGAGCACGATGCTGGTCATCTTGTCGATGCCGAACAGGCCTTCCAGCACGACCGCGCCTGCGTAAAAGGTGAACCCGATGTGGATGAAGATGGCTGAAACGATAGACAGCACCGTGAGCCAATAGCGGCTGGCCCGGCTGTAGCGGCGCTCCAGGAATTCGGGGAGGGTGGCGACCTGCGTGCGGACGTAGAACGGGGCGAAGATGAGCGCGAGGATGATCAGCGTGAACGCGGCCATCCACTCGAAGTTGCCGTACGCGAGGCCATTGACGTAGCCCTCCTGGGCGAGACTCACGAGGTGCACTGTGGAGATGTTGGTGGCGAAGAGGGCCAGCCCGATTACCGGCCACCGCAGACTCCGGCCGGCCAGGAAGTATCCGGCGCCGGCGGTCTGCCCACGACGCTTGAGCCCTGCCCAAACGCCCAGTGCCACAATGCCCACCAGGTAAAGGACCAGAATCGAAAAGTCTAACGCTCCCAGCTTTTCCGATAAGGCCACGTTGCATCCCCCCGCACGTTCAGTGCCTCACGTAACGCACACGAATTAAGCCGCGCCCGCGCGGTCAACCGCCACGCCACACAATAGCACAACAGACACGGTTTCAGAATGAGCGGGTTTCGTAAGGCGGGATTTGTTCCCGCCCTCTTGCCTTCCCCAATGCGAATAGAAGATCCACCCAGGACACGCTGGGAGCGTCGGCATCCCTGTCGGCTCTTGAATAGCCTGGAGGTGGACCCCGCCGCCTTCAGCGGGCGGGAACAAATCCCGCCCTACTCAACGCGTGCTTATTCGTAGGGTCCTCCTTGCCGAAGCCAACGCGTATAGAGTGCGGCGATCCGGTCAGTTTGGAGCATTGCCCTTGCGTCACCGTTGACGGGATCGGGGTGCGTGCATATACTGAACCACGCAGGAACTCGAGAGGGGATGTGTCGCGTCGAATGAGGGAACAAACCGGATTCTGACTCAAAAAACGCTGAGGTTCTATCGCCACGAGCCCGTCTGGGGTTGAGGTGACGGAGGCCGGGGTGATGGTCGTTGGGCTGATGAGACTCGTGTACCAGTCGAGGGTGCCGCCGCCATGCTGGTATGGGCAGGCGGTACTCGCGCTAAATGTGGAGGGAGTTAGAATGAGTCATTTGAAACGCTTGACCAGGGTGAAGCAGGCGCCGGCGCCCGCGCTTGAGTTGACCATCAAGGAATGCTTCCAGGGGTTTGTAAACGGCGAGTACCCGTTCTTCGGCGAGACCAGTTTCGTGGACTGCGTGAAGTGTACCAAAGGCGGCGGAAGCTGCGCCGATCCTGAGTAGTTGCCCGTGTGGAACGCTCCGGCCCCTCAAGGGGCCGGGGCCTTTTCCGGGTGCGTGTTTAAGACTACAGGTGTCCGGCGTCTGCGTGCATGGCTCACTCAATCTCCCGTGAGCAGGTAGTGGTGAAAGAAGTAGAGTTCACGAATCAGGAAACCGAGCTGCGTTTTGAACGAACGGTACCTCGATGTCGGCGTTGGTGACGATACAGCGTTCATGCCCAGATCATCCGCCATCATCATGGCCCGTTTCATGTGCAGCGGATCGCTGACGATGATCGCGGACCGGAGTCCGTGCCCTCGCATCACGGCAAGAGCCCCCGCGAGGTTCTGCCGGGTGGTGTGAGACTGCTCCTCGGTAAGTATGGCGTCCCTCGGCACGCCCATCCGCACCGCCAGAGCAGCCCCGGCACTGCTCTCCGACCGGTTCTGACCCGCTCCCGTCCCGCCTGTGAAGACCAGTTTTGAAGCCAATCCGCGCTCGTACAAATTGACGCCGTGCCGTATCCGTTCTTCAAACACCGGCGACGGTTCCTGACCTTGCACCGCGGCACCCAGCACGACGATGCAGTCCGATCGGGCCGCATGGTCCACAGCCCCGTAGCGCCAGACTGCAATGCCGAGCGCGCACAGCCAGCCGAAGGATGCGACGAGTGACCAGAGGGCGGTCTTCTTCAGTAGGCGCCGCGCAGGATGCAGCTTTGTGCGAACGCCCAAGCCGACTGGGGAGTCTGGAGATTCGACGCTACTCATCCAATTCAACCATGCAGGATTCTGCCCTATGTGAAAGCGGGCATCCATTTCCAGGCACATCGTAGCAGGCCGGCACCGAAGAGAAGAACACCCCCCTCATCCCCCTTCAAAGGGGGACCCGCCCAACACTATGTTTTTAGAGAATAGATGGACTTGAAAGCAACGAGTAGACTGTTGCCCGACGTACGCGCGGCCCGAAGGGCATGCGCTCTTGGGTTCCCCTTTGAAGGGGGCAGACCCGCAGGGTCGAGGGGGATGTTCTTCGCCAAGCGCTGCCGCCCCGCAATCCCCCTCACTCCGGCGGCGTGGAGGGGAACCACCGCTTCTTGTCCGCCTCTTGCGCATACGGCATCTTCGGATTGCGCCACACGAGAGCCTTATAAAACTTGTCAGCGGCTTCCGGGTCGCGATTCTGGATATACATGCCTCCCTGGTAGAGGGCACGCATGGTGCGGAGATCGTTATCGGGCAGGTAATCGGCGCTTCGCCACATGAGGTACGCGGCCAAGTAGCGGTAATGAAAGCGCCGCTCCATCTCCGGCGCATGCGCCTTGGCGCGCTGCTTTTCCCCGTCGCTGGCATTCAGGAGCGCAGTCAACGCGGGATTCAGCGGAGATTCGGAAGTAATCGGTTTGACGAGCCGGTTCGCCGAGGCTCCACTCTGTTCAAGTTTTCCTATAAACACATGCCAATCGGGCTCCACCTCCGTCCCCATGAATTCCATGCCATTCTCGCGAACCAACTCCGCCGCATCACACAAGATCTGGGCTCGTGTTTCATCAACCACACGTTTGCGTCCGGAGCTTCTGAGTTTCGCGATATACTGCTCCATGCCGCCACCCCATCCCTGGATGGACACCGGCTTTCCCAATGGCCCAGCCTCAGCAAGAAGCCTCCGCAACTCATTCACCTGTGCAGCAGTTTCTTCGGGCAGCAAGGAGATGGCCTCGTCCCAACGCTCCTCGCGTATAAGGCGCCTGGCCAGAAGCTCGCGAAGCATCTCGCCTCGGGGCTTCTCCTTCACGTACCACAAGGCAAACCGATCTACCGGATGCGACAGGTCCGGATCGTCCCCGTGCTCGACGATGTACTTCTGCAGTTCTTCGATGGTCAGCACGCGCTCCGCCACGTACGCCGCGTCGAGCCAGTAGTCAGACCGGATGAGGCAGTCGAACGCGTTTACGTAATCCGAGCGTCCAAGGAGAAGCACTCCCAATTCAGCGTTTGCAACGCCATAGGGTGTAATCCTCGGAACATAGTCCTCTCCCCATAGCCACGATTGTTCGGGTGGGAAGGCATTGGCCGCTTGGCGCAGCGTCTCCATGCCTTTGTCAATCTCGCCATCGCGCAGGTCGAGTTTTGATTGGACCCACAGCGCATAAGGCGCGGATGCATTGGCAAGCTCCACCCAGTGTCGGGCGGCCTCCATATCGCCATTTCGATAAGCGGCCCATGCCAATCGATCGGCCCCGTCAATCGGCGCTTCGAGATCTAGAGCGTCCACCGCGCCCATCCAAGTATCCTGCAGCTTCCTGCTCATGTATCGAAAACCTTTGGACGCGACACATGCCGTCACAATACGACGGCACGCAGGGTCGGCCGCCATGGATTCCGGACCATTTGGGGCCGAGAGTGCCTTGTCGCACAGTTCTCCAATTGAAAGTAGAGCAACATGCTTGTCCGCATTAGGAGCGTTCAGATATACGTCCACATAGCGCTTCATCGCCGCAGGGAAGTCGCCGGACTCCATTTCGCGCCGCGCAATCCAGTTTTGGCTATCGGGCGCGAGATTCAGCGAGTCGCTGATGCCTGCCTGGACCAGTTCGCCTACTTGCTTGAAATAGGCCAAGGACCTCTCGGGATCGGAATCGTGCAGGGCTTTCGCGAGCATGTACGCCGCCCATGTCGATCGGTAGTGCCGCTCCTCCGCGGGTAAATTCAGCAGTGACTTCCACTGGCTCACAGCATTTTGGCTGTCCTTGTTCCGATAGGCATGTGCCCCGCGCACGTACAGCGCGAATTCGACGGGCAACTCACTCAACAAGCTGTCAAGAGGTGCGAAATCGAAAGACGGCGGGCTTTCGAACTCCGGCGGTGGTGTAGCCGCGGTTTCTTTCCGAATCGCCGCATAAGGGTCGGGAGGCGGCGGGATTACGCTTGGCATTCTGCATTGCTTGTCCATGGCCGTTCGCAGGTCACGGTATTGCCGGCTCAATTCCTCTACGCGCTCGGCGGGATCGCCTCGCTTGGTCAACGCCGCGTTCAGGTCGGCGACATCCGCCTCCAGTGTGCTCTGCCAAAGGCTTTGCGGGAGTTGCGTCTTGTTCGGCCGCTCTGGCCAAGGCTGGCCGAGAGCCAAGGCCAACTCGTTGGAGAAGTATGGGCGCGGCATTTGCAGAATGTTCGCCTCTTCGCCATACGCCAAGTAGGCGACGGGGAAGAAGGGGCCGCACGCGCTGGAAAAGGTGGGGGAAAACAGAAGCGCAACAAGAAATGCTCTCAGGACCCGCGGCCGCATGAAGACACCCTCCTGGGTACCCGGGAATACCAGCGTGCACTTACGCTACCGGGATGTAGTATAGCTGCCCTACAGCTACTTGTCCATGGAAATCTTTGCTCCGGCGACTTTCATGCTATCTCGCGAAAGCCGAATTCGCCATGCAGGCATTAGGCCATTGGGTACCCAGAGTGCTGTGCCGCCGCGCTCGGCGAGCGAGGCGGTACCAAGACCGCGGCCTCCTC
>JADLCA010000655.1 GCA_020847495.1 Candidatus Hydrogenedentota bacterium
CGCCCCGCGCTCCCCAAACGCATGCAGCGGTGGCAGCGCCGGTGCGCGCCATGAATTGCCGCCGGTTAATCGTACCCATATGCAGGTTCTCCCCTCTTGGATGTCCGCGCCAAATGCGCGGAAAGAGGGTAGCATGCGAACGAGGTGGAATGCACTCAGGGGATGAGGGGCAGTCCCACGCACTTGCCCCTCGGACGGGTCGGACCGATCCGTCGGATCCGTCCGATTCAGGGCATGCTCAGGCGGGCTTGATCTCCACCTGCTTGAGCAAGTCATCGACCTCTTCTCGGGTGAAGTGGCCGATGTCCCAGGACATGGCATTGGCGGTGCCCGCGGCACATCCGAGGGTGGCCATGTCGCGCAGGGTCATGCCTTCCGCGAGGCCGATGGCGAAACCTGCCACGAGGGCATCGCCGCTGCCAACGGGATTCACTTCGCGGATCAGCGGAGGCACGACCTGGAAACGCTCTCCTTCGCGGGACACCAATGCGCCATCGGCGCCCAGGGAGAGCACGACGAGGTTGATGCCCTTCTCGTGGAAGAAGTCAATGGCCTTCCAACGGGCATCGGGCGATTCGAGCGCGTATCCAACCAGCTCTTCCGTCTCGGCAACGTTTGGTTTCACCATGTACGGAACCGACTCGAGCCCGAGCGCAAACTCGGGACCGTGCGAATCGAGAATGGTCATGGCTCCGTGTGTCTTGGCGATGGGGATCAGATCGCGATAGAGGGTCTTGATGGCCGGATCGGAGACGGTCCCATTGAACGTGACGACCTTTGCTCCCTCGACGGCGTGCTCGAAGACGTCAATAATCGATCGATACTCCGACTCCGTTACGCGCGAACCCGGTTCAAAGAAGGCCGTCTGACGGTGGATAGGCTCTTCGAGGACCGTCGTAATCGTCCGAGTCTGCGAGGCCACCCATGCGGGGAAGCACTCCACCTGGTCCTGGTGCTCGATCATGTCCACGACATGCGCGCCGGGGTGTCCTCCCACCACGACCATGGCGCGTGTCGCCCGGCCAAGGGCCTTGACGGCGCGCGACACGTTGGTGCCTTTGCCTCCGGGAATGCAGGTGCAGCGCGGAGAGCGCATGAAGGTACCGATCTTCAATTGATCGATGAATACGGTCTTGTCCACGCACGGATTCGGCGTAACGCTGAGGATCATGACAGGCCCCGCATGGAAGCCTTACCACTTCTTGCGCACGGGCACGCCCGCGGCGTCGAGGACTTCCTTGATCTGGCCAATGGTGTAATCACCGGTGTGGGTCATGCTGGCGACGATGGCGGCGTCGGCGTGGGCCTTCTGAAACACGTCGATGAGGTGCTGCGGCGTGCCCGCGCCGCCTGATGCCACGACGGGAATACCGACATTGGTGGCGATCAACTTCGTCAATGGGAGTTCAAACCCGTCGCGGGTACCGTCGGCATCCACGGAATTGACGACGATCTCGCCCACGCCGAGATCCTGCGCGCGCTTGGCCCAGTCGAGGGCGTCCATGCCCGTGCGTTCGCGGAAACCACGCGTGGTGATCTCGTAGCCGCTCGGAAACTTCTTCGGGTCATCCGCACGCACGGGGTCCATACCCAGCACGATGCACTGCGACCCGAAAATGCGCGCGCCCTCGCCAATGATTGCGGGATTCTTCACGGCCAGCGAGTTGACGGACACCTTCTCTGCGCCCGCGAGAAGCACCTTGTACATGTCGTCGAGGTTCTCGATGCCCCCGCCGACCGCAAAGGGGATGTGCACGACCTTCCCGATCTCCTCCACCATCCCGATATCGATGGAACGCCGCTCCGCGGACGCGGTGATGTCGTAGAAGACCAGTTCGTCGGCCCCGCCGTCGCTGTAGCGGACGGCCATCTCGATGGGATCGCCGAGGTCGATGTTGTTCTGAAACTTGACGCCCTTGGTGACGATGCGGTTGCGCACGTCGAGGCAGGGCACGATACGTTTGCTCAGCATGATCCGTCCCATTCCGTGAAATTCTTCAGAAGACGCATTCCAATCCGGCCCGAACGCTCGGGGTGGAATTGTGTCGCGAAGAGGTTGCCATTCCCCACCGCCGAAGCAAACGTTGCGTCGGCGTACTCGGTCTCGCCCATGATGAAGGCCATATCCGCGGGGACGGGGTAGTAACTGTGAATGAAGTAGAACTCGCTGTCGTCCTCGATGCCTTCAAAGAGCGGGTGCTTCCGCTTGAACCGCATCGTGTTCCAGCCCATCTGCGGGATCTTGCAGAGTTGATCGGGCGGATTGAACCGCTTCACGCGGCCCGGCAGCAGGCCCATGCAGTCCACGCCGCCATCTTCATCGGAGTGATCGCAAATCACCTGCGTGCCCAGGCAAATGCCCAGCACCGGCGTACCCTTGTCCACCACCTTCTTGAGAGGCGCCACAAGGCCGAGTTCGTTCAAATGCTCCATGGCCGACGCGGCAGCCCCGTCTCCGGGAAAGATGACTCGCTCAGCGCCCTCAATCACGGCGGGGTCGCGGGTGATGGCGCCATCCACACCGAGGTGCTCCAGGGCCAGCTTCACGCTGGTCAAGTTGCCTGCTTTGTAGTCCACAATGGCTATCACGATGAGTCCTTTCTAATGGTGGCGCTGGTTTTCCTGGCCACGGGTAGCCGCCCTAGGCTACGCGTTAGTGTTCCTCTTCATAGCGCTGCAATGCGCATCCGGCCGCGCCGATCACGCCTGAATCCGCGCCGAGGCCCGCAGGCACGATCTGGACGCGCTTGCCGGGCACCTCGAAGGACTGTGCCAACGCGGTCTCGCGGATGGGATCGAACAGCACGTCGCCCGCCGCGATCATGCCTCCGCACAGGACGACCATTTCCGGATTGAGCAGGTTGATAAGACTGCCGATTCCCGTGCCCAGCCAGATGGCCGTCTCACGCATCACCCAGGCCGCGAACTCGTCGCCTTGCTGCAGCGCATCGGAGATCATCTTTCCATCGATCTTCGCGAGGTCTGCGCCGCACATGCGGGTCAGCATCGTGGGACGCCCCGCGTCGATCCCTTCGAGGGCGGTCCGCACCATACCCGTAACCGATGCATACGCTTCCAGGCATCCCTTCGCACCGCAGTTGCAAGGGCGGCCGTCGCGCATGACGCAGATATGGCCAATTTCCGCGGCGGTACCGTCGATCCCGCGCAACAGGCGGCCGGACACCACGATGCCGCCGCCCACGCCCGTGCCAAGGGTCAGGCATACCAGCGAGTCCACTTCGCGTCCCGCGCCGGACCAGAACTCGCCCCAGCACGCCACGTTCGCGTCATTATCGACAAAGGCGGGGACGTTCAAGCGCTCCGACATGAGGTCCGCGAGCGGCACGTCCGACCAGCCCGGCAAGTTGGGCGGACTGAACACGACACCCGTTTGCCAATTCATGGGACCGGGCGCGCCCACGCCCACCGCGCGCAGATCGCTGGGATCCACGCCCGCGTTCTCCATCGCCTGTTCCACGCTGGCGACCATGATGTCGATGACCACATCGGGTCCTTCCGCGGCGCGGGTAGGCCGCGAGTCCTTGCCCAGCAAGCGGCCATTGCGCGCCACGACGGCGGTCTTCACATTGGTGCCGCCCAGATCGATGCCCACTACCACCGAATTCATGCAACCGCTCCCCCACGCGCACGCACAAACTCGATTGCTCTTTGCATGCGCGCCAGCGCAGTGTCTTTCCCCAAAAGCTCGGTCAGTTCAAAGAGGCCGGGACCCACGCTCTTGCCGGTCAGCGCGAGGCGTGTGGGATGAACAAACTGGCCGAGAGCCACACCGGTCTTCTCCACCAGCGCGTCGAATGCGCCCTTGATAGTGTCGTGGTTCCAGGGGTCGATGCCCTTGAACACTTCGACGATCTTCTCCATGCGCTCCAGCGCGTCCTCTTTCTCCCACTGCTTCTTGACGGCTTTCTCGTCATACGTTGCCGGTTCAACGAAGAAGAAGTCCGTGTACCCGACAATATCGTTGAGCGTGGGGATCTTTTCCTGGCAGATCGCGGCCATGTGGGTCAGCCACTCGGATGAGCGTGTGGAGGTGTCGAACCCGGCTTTCTCCAAGATGGGAACAACCCGGTCGCGCAGCTCCTCGGCGGACATGCGCCGGATGTGCTGGCCGTTCAGCCACTGGAGTTTCTTCAGGTCAAACTTCGCCGCGCTTTTGCCGAGGCGGTCGATAGTGAACGCCTTAACGAGTTCCTCACGCGTGAAGAGTTCGCGTCCTTCCTCCTCAGGCGTCCAACCCAGGAGCACCAGATAATTGACGATGGTCTCCGGCAGATAGCCGTCTTCGCGCCAATCAAGCACGTTCGCGCCGTGCAAGCGCTTGCTGTACTTCTTCCCTTGCTCGTCCAGCACCATGGGCAGGTGTGCGAAGGTCGGCACGTCATAGCCCAACGCCTGAAACAGCAGCACGTGCCGGAAGGCATTGGTCAAATGATCGTCGCCGCGCATGACGTGGGTGATCTTCATCAGGCCATCATCGATCACCACCGCGAGGTGGAACACCGGGTCGCCGTTGGGCTTCACGATGATGAAGTCATCAAACTCTTTGTTCTCGACGCGAATCGTGCCCTGCACCAGGTCATCAATCACGGTGACGCCTTCCGGAACACGAAATCGCACGGAGAACGGCGTGCCCGCTTTCGCGGCAATCTCCTCCGGCGTCAGGTCGCGGCACTTGCCGTTGTAGCGGGGCGGCCGCTTCTCGGCCATGGCCTTCTCGCGCTCGGCGTCGAGCTCTTCCTTGGTGCAGAAGCAGCGGTAGGCCTTGCCTTCATCGATAAGACGCTGCGCTTCGCGCCGGTGGATCTCCGCGCGCTCGGACTGGCGATACGGGCCATACTGGCCCTTCTCCGGCATGTTGGCGAAAGCGGGCCCCTCGTCCCAGTCAATGCCCAGCCATTGCAGGGCCTCGCAAATGATGTCGGAATACTGGGCCTCGCTACGCTCGGTGTCGGTGTCCTCGAGCCGCAACAGGAAAGTGCCGCCGGTGCTCCGCGCAAAGAGCCAGTTGATCAGGGCCGTTTTCGCGTTTCCGATATGAAAGAAACCCGTAGGCGATGGCGCAATACGAACACGTATGGTACTCATGAAATCGACAAAGTCCCCTTTCTGCACGCAAGAAGCGAGATTCTACACCGTTGAGGGGGCGCAGTGCACCTTGGCCAGAGATCGCACAGACGTCGTGAAGCTCGAGCGCCGGTTGAACGGCTCTCTTCGCCGCGTCTCACGAAGGCATTTCACACGCATGCACAATCTGGCCGTCACATTGTAGGTTCATATGGCCTGAAGAGCAGCATCTCTTGTGGCCTGAAAGGCCAAAGTACTCAAAGCCCAGGGTTGGGCGTAGCGGCAGCGAAGCCCTACCCTGGGTGGCAGGACGCACATCCTGACTACCCTGTAAGGGTTGCATAGTCTTCCACTCGCGATTCTCAAACGCACCGTTTATCAAGCTGAACCTTGATCTATGCATCCCTTTCAGAAATGACCTGTTAGCACGTGAACCCAGGCTAGGCCTTGCTCCGCTGCGGCCAAGCCTGGGCTATGAGTATTCTGGCCTTTCAGGCCACAGAGGCATTAGTTGCGCTGTTCAGAGCATGGGGCACAGGTCGGTTGCAGGCGAGACGCCTGCGCTACAGGTCCTACGCAACGTCCCTGGAATGTTCGCCCTCAATCGCAATCGTGTTTGGAGTCGATCGAGACAATCCGGTTGTTCTCATCGACGTGGACGTTCTTGGCAACCCAATTCTCGGCTTCCTCGGCATCCACGAGGGCATAGGTCAGGGCGATGATGATGTCGCCCACCTGCCCCTGGCGCGCGGCGGGCCCGTTCAGGCACACCGTGCCGCTGCCGCGTTCGCCTTCGATGATGTAGGTCTCGAAACGCGCTCCATTGTTCAGGTTCAGCACCTGCACCTTCTCGTGGATCAACATGTCCGCGGCTTCAATGAGGTCAAGGTCCAACGTGAGGCTGCCCACGTAGTTCAGGTCCGCCTCGGTGATGGTCGCCCGGTGTATCTTGCTCTTCAGCATCGTCAGCATCATTGTTCAGGAACCTCGTATTGGATGTTGTCTATCAGGCGTGCTTTGCCGACCCAGGCGGCCGCCGCGAGAAGAACCCTGCCTGTGGCGCGCGCCAAAGGCTCAATCGTGTTCGCGTCCACCAACTCAACGTAGTCGATATTCAATGCGCCCATCTCGTTGCGCACCGCATTCACCAGGACCAGGCTATCGCGCTCGCCGCTTTCCATCATCGCGCGCGCCTTGAACAACCCCCGCGAGATCGCCAACGCCCGCTGGCGCTCTTCGGGCGTGAGGTAACGGTTTCGCGAACTCATGGCCAAGCCGTCCGCCTCGCGCACCGTGGGCATCTCGACGACCTCGACACCAAAATCCAGGTCGCGCGTCATGCGCCGGATGACGGCGCACTGCTGGGCGTCCTTCTGTCCGAAATAGGCCCGGTGCGGCAGCACCGTGTTGAACAGCTTCGCCACTACCGTTGCCACGCCGCGAAAGAAGATGGGACGCGACGCGCCGCACAGTCCCGCCGAAACCCCTTCGACATTCACATAGCTTGCGTAGCCTTCCGGATAGAGCGCCGTCGAATCAGGCGCGTAGATGACGTCGATACCCGCCTCTTCGCACATCGCGCAGTCGGCATCGAAGGTCCGTGGATATGCGGCGAAATCCTCGTTCGGCGCGAATTGCGTGGGGTTCACGAAGATGCTGGCGACCGCCTTGTCGTTCTGCGCCGACGCGGCGCGCAAGAGACTCGCATGTCCCTCATGCAGCGCCCCCATGGTGGGCACAAAGCCAATCGTGCTGCCGGTAGCACGTGCGGCAAGCGACCAGTCCCGCATCCCGGCAGGAGTGCGAATGATGATCATTCGAAGGAGTGCTCCGACGTGGGGAAGGCGCCCGACTTGACTTCGCCCACGTATTCCGCAAACGCCTTGCTCATGAGCGCGCCCGCATCACCGTAGATCTTGGCAAACTTCGTGTACTTGCCCAGCCCTAGCATGTCGTGCATGACAAGCACCTGTCCGTCGCAATGCGGCCCGGCCCCTATGCCTATCGTGGGGATGGCAATCGATTCGGTGATCTCCGCGGACAACGCCGCGGGAATGCACTCCAGAACCAGGGCGAAACACCCGGCTCGCGCCAACCCCAAGGCCTCCTCTCGCAAACGCGCCTTGCTGTCGGGGTCTCTCCCCTGGACTTTGTAGCCCCCGATTTGATGCACGGACTGCGGGGTGAGGCCGATGTGGCCCATGACAGGAATCCCCGCGTCCAGGATGGCCTTGATGGCGGGTCCGAACTTCTCGGCGGGCCCTTCCAGCTTGACTGCCTGCGCGCCCGCCTCGGACACGAAGCGGCCCGCATTGCGCAAGGCTTCCTCGGGCGAGACCTGGTACGAGAGAAACGGCATGTCGGCGATAACGAGGGCGTGTTTCACCGCGCGCGACACGATCTTCACGTGGTGCAGCATCATGTCCATGGTGACGCCCGTGGTGTCGGGCATCCCCATCACGACCATGCCGCAGGAGTCCCCTACGAGGATCGCATCAACGCCTGCGGCGTCCATGAGTTTGGCAGTGGGAAAGTCATAGGCGGTGAGCACGGCGATCTTTTCGCCGTTCGACTTGCGGTCCCGTAGCGAGACCGCGGTAATACGAGGCATACTTCCGGTCCTCCTGAACCGTGACGTTCCCGTCCCGGTCCCCATGGGGCTCCAAGCGGAGCGGTTCAGTGGTCCACAATCAAACTGTACTACACGAACGAGCCGGCGTCCGGCGCGGGCCTGTGCGGCCGTACCCACCCTTGTACCGTGGGGCGCGCCGCCAGTTCCGCAATGCTGAGGCCCGTCACCGGGTCGACGGCATCGCCCGCGATCTCCCGGAGCGGCTCCAATACGAAGGCCCGCTCCCGGAACGAACGGTGCGGGATGGTCAATCGGGCCGACTCCAGCTCCAGGCCATCCCAGAGCACGATGTCGATGTCGATGACCCGCGGACCCCAGCGCACCGTGGTTTCGCGGCCCAACTGCGACTCGATACCCTGAATGACATCAAGCAGTTCAAGCGGAGCAAGCCCCGTCTCAACCGCCGCGGCCAGGTTCAGGAAATCAGGTTGCTGCTGGTAGCCGACCGGTTCGGTCTCGTATATAGACGAAACCGACACCACACGCACGGAATTCCTGGCGTTCAGAGCCCGCAACGCCAACTGGAGAAGGCCTTCCCGGTCTCCCGTGTTGCTACCCAGGCTCAGATGGACGAGCATGGCCTTCCTTGCCACCGGCAAAAGCCCGGAATGCGGACGCCGAACATGATTCGTACTCAGTGTACCAGACAAGGGGAAAGTGCTTCAATTTGGTTGCTTTTCCGAATACGCCCGGCGTGGAAGCCGGGTGCTACAAGGGTCTCGATTACACGAACAGGCTGCTGGTGCCTGGCGTTCCCAGGGTGGCACGTACACTCGCTCTATCAGACCGATCCGGCCGATCGGTCCGATCCGTCCGATGTGTTCTCCCTGTTCTTGAATGGCCATTGCCGTAGGTCTACTCTTTGTCGAGTTCATCCGCGATTGCGGAAGGAATGTTGCCTTGGGAATGTGCGGATTGGGGTATCCAGGAGAAAACTCGCCTGGAACGAAGGAGAGTAGAGATGAAAAGCGTTCGCCTGTGTGTGTGCGTTGGGTTGCTGGGCCTTGTGCTGAGTTCCTGTCAGACCGCCGGTACGAAATCGGCGGCGAAGGAAGAAGGCTCGGCGCCGGGCGAGGCCAAATGGGTATCCTTCTTCGACGGCAAGACCCTGGACGGATGGACAGTCCGGGGCAAGGCGACGTGGAAGGTCGTGGACGGCGTGCTGACCGGGCAGTCGGAAGGGGGCCAAGGGCACATCTACGCGGCGCCGGAACTCACCGACCTGGAGGTGAAGGGCGTGTTCCGCATTTCCAGCCAGGGAAAGTCGGCGAACAGCGGCTTGTATTTCCGTGCGAACCCGCCCGCGGACAAGCCCGACGATTTCCCACAGGGGTATGAAGCGCAGATCTGCAACAGCCAGGACGCCTTCACCGGCTGGCTGTGGAAGCCCGGCACGCCGACCGGCAAGGCCTCGGCCCTCTTGACCAAGGACGGCGAGTGGTTCTCCATGCGCGTCAAGGCTGTTGGCCCGGAGATCAACATCTGGGTGAATGACCAGCTCGTCATGACGTACTCGGACGACGAGTACAAGAAGGGCTTTTTCGCAATCCAGTGCCACAATCCAGGCATGACGGTCGAGGCGAAAGAACTTTACTACCGCGACTTGAGCAAATAGTAAAGACGCCCTGCGTAAAGGCACGGCGCTACGAAGGCTAGACCACACCGGTGAGACTTGGGGTGGTCCTTCTGGGAACGCCGGGCAGCAGCCCGGCTGAGACTCGGAGGATCATCGTCGGTCACACCAGAAATGTCGTTGCTGCAAACGGCGCGCACGCACCGAAGCCTGCCACGCTGGTGCGTGGCGTTCCCAGGGAAGGCGGTTTCCGCGCAAGGGCGGGGTGCCTTGCCGTGTTCCCTTGCGCATGCCAGCGGGAAGCGTTACTCTCTTATGGGTTGCTCCCCATAAGTTGCCAATGTGCCGGATACTGGTGGCACTGCCTTGCCAGAGTCGAACGTTTGGATCGGTCATGTAACGCGGGAGGACACGGCTATGCCTTGGCGCAAATCAAACGTTTACGGCTTCCTCGTGCTCGCAATGATTCTCGCCAGCGGGTGCGTCCACAACTCACGCGAGGAAGTGTTCTCGCATTCGCTCTTTTCGGACATGGTCTACATGCGCGACGCGGAAAGCGCTCGCATCTCCAGTTTTGACCGCACAGGGGCGAACGTCGATTTCTTCCACATCGACCCGGGCGAAACGCTTGAACTGGCCAATATCGAGGGCGCGGGGTGCATTCGTCACGTGTACTTCACGATTTGGCCTACAGAGCATTATCTTCGCGAACTCGTGCTCCGCATGTATTGGGACGGAGAAACCTCGCCGAGCGTCGAGGTGCCGTTTGGCGATTTCTTCGGGCAGGGTCAGGAGCGCGTGCGTTTTTTCACCTCGCTGATGGTCACGGTGAACCCGGGCGCGACAGGCGTGGGCGGCACGGTGGGGTTCAACTCGTATTTCCCCATGCCGTTTGAGAATGGCGCGCGGATCACCTTGACCAATGAAGGGCCGCACCCCAACGGCGCGATCTGGTACCACATCGATTATGAGAAGTTGCGCCATGTTGATGAAGCCGCGGGCCGATTCCACGCGCAATGGCGCCGCGAGAACCTGACCACGGCCATTGGCGACAAGCCCAACGTCACGATTCACGAAGGGAAGAACACGGACGGCAACGAGAACTACGTCATCCTGGACGCTCAGGGCCGCGGCAACCTCGCAGGGTATTTCCTTAACATCGACAACATCGCTGGTGGATGGTATGGCGAAGGCTACGACATGATCTTCATCGACGGTGAACCGTGGCCGCCATCGTTCCATGGCACGGGGTCGGAAGAGATCTTCGGCGGTGGCGCATGCCCCAACACCGAATACGCGGGCCCATACACGGGCTTCTATCTCGTGGGCAATCGCGATTTCGCGGGCAAGGTGGGCATGTACCGATTCTTCGTAACGGACCCCATCCGCTTCAAGGAGTCCATTCGCGTCACTATCGAACACGGCCACGCCAACAACTATGCCAACGACTATTCAAGCACGGCCTTCTGGTATCAGGTCGAACCGCACGCGGAGTTCCCCGCGCTGCTGCCCGTCGCCGAGCGGCTTCCGCGCGCCGGAACGGACCCGCACGATGCAGCCTATCTGAAATACTGGGACGCGAGGGTGAAGTCGAACCGTGTGACAAACATCCTCCGCGAGAAGAATCTGACCGCCGGCGAGGAATTGAAAACGGCCCAGGAATCGATACATGCGGCCGAACTTGCGTTCGAGAAGGGCGACTATGCGGCCGCCGGAACTGCGTGCGATAAAGCGCTTGAGATTCTTAACAAGCTCCTGGAACAACTCGAGAAGTAGATACTCGACGCCGCTGAGGTGTGACCATGACGCTATTAGCCTTCTCGCTGCTTGCGAGTTCCTTGTTGTGCGCGACGGAAAACGCGCCAGCGGAGAAACCTCCGATCGACGCCTCGTTCTTCCAGCACTGCGCCTTCGTGTCCATCGACATTCAGGAAGGCAGCCGGCCTGCCCCAATGACCCTCGATCAAGTCCCGGCGCTCTGGCGCGAGATGGGGTTCACGGCGGAAGATGTCAACGCCGCCAACGATTTTGCGTGGGATGTCGCGCTGCCCAATGCCATCACGGTCGCGGAGGTCTGCCGCAGTCTCGGGCTTCCAATGATCTTCGTTCACTGGGGTTATCGATTTGAGGATGGGATGGACCTCGATCCCGACATCCGCAAGGCGATGCTGAAAGAACACGGTACCGACTACGCAAAATGGAGCGGCCACATCAGCCAGCCCGGGTCCCAGCCCGCGGAGCTTCTCGGCGTCCGTGAGGGCGAGTACGTCATCCCAAAGACGGCCCAGGACGCCTTCAGTTCCAGCAGCATCGATTTCGTATTGCGCAACCTCGACGTCAAGAACATCGTGTTCGTAGGTGGCCACACCGGTGCTTGCCTGGGCAAGTCCGCGAAGTCGGCCAAGCGCCTCGGCTACACGATCCTGTGCATCCACGACGCGACGAACAACGCCCGCGAGTCCAGCCGCATGAAGGATATCGAGGAGACGGGATACGATTACGTAACGAGCACTGCGGAGTTTCTGGAACTGGCAAATGCTGCGCGCAGGCAGGAATCGAACACAAGGTGACGCGCCGCGGCGTCCTACGCCAATCCCCGCGCGCTTAGGAGCCGGCAGGGATGCCGGCGCTCCTGGTTGACTTTGCTTAGTGGGTAACCCTGAGAAGATGGCCGATGCACCACTTCGCAGCTGCGCCTGACGGCGCATCGCATGGTTCCCATGATTCTCATTCTTCCCATTTCTGCAATGACGCCCGGCGTGGAAGCCGGGCGCTACAGCTCTGCGGAATGCCGCGCAGTGTCAGGGGAAGTTGATGCCGGAAGCCCAGGCGCCTGTCGTGGAACGCTGCCGGCCCACGTACTTGCTGACCGGCCAGGCGCGACCGCTGGAATTGCCGATTTTGGCGAATTCCACGTGACCGTCCATGTATAGGACATTGGCGCCGCTGGAAAGGTGGTTGAAGCGGGGCCCATCTTTTCCGGTCGTGATGATGCCGTTGTACGCGATGCTCTCGTCATACATCACGACGATGTCCGACTGCGCGCTGGCACTTGCGCCGGGATCGTTAATGTCGGTGACGGTGAAGCGTTCGACGCCCTCTTTCAGGCGGTGAATGGTAAAGGACCCCTGCTTGCTTCCCGCCGGGAATGGGTACGTGAAGCTCCCAGCGTGGCGGTTGCCCCACTGCATGTGGGTGGGCGTATTTCCCGGACCGCCGGGATAATTCAGGTTGGTGGAGATGAAGGTCTTGCCTACCGCAAAGAAATCGTCGACAGTCTGCTCCATCCACCGCGGCTCGATCATGAATCCAAAGTATTTGTAGGAACGGATCAGGTCGGTGTAGCCGTACTTCGCCGTGTCCGCATGCACGTAAGGAGAGCACGATTCGGGCGCGGTTCCGCAATCGAAGTTGAGGGAGGAGTAGCTTCCGCCGATCATATCGACCGTGGCCGTCGCCGCTGTTCTTCCGTAGCAGGGATTGTCCTTTTCCTGGTTGATCGTGTTCGCCCACGCCACCATGGTGGAGCTGCATCCCGCCAGCCGGTTGCGGACTTCGCTGTAGTTGGTATTGGCCATCTGGGGAAACCGGATCGAGGAGGGGCACCCGTTCAACATGACATCTGAAACGTACTCGGGATAAATCTGCCACCATCCCGGATACACCGACATCCGCTTGTTCGACATGGGGTTGTCGTTTGCGTTGATTCCCAGGCTGTTCAGCGGGAAGAACTCCCCGTTCTCGTTCGCAAACGCCTTGTAAACCAAGCCCCATTGTTTCAGGTTGTTCTGGCACGATGCGCGCCGGGCCGCCTCACGGGCCCTCGCCAACGCGGGCAACAGAACGGCCGCCATGATGCCGATAATAGCCACCACGACCAGCAATTCGACCACGGTGAAACCGCACTTGCGCCCACTCAGTCCCCGACTCCCAACGTATGGCTGTGGGAACATGCCGTCCATTCCCTCAAGTGACGGAA